>NZ_DDFB01000032.1:0-13659 GCF_002336885.1 Novosphingobium sp. UBA1939
ATCCTGCGGCTGTGGGCGCTGTCGGTGGATTTCACCGAGGACCACCGCATCGGCAAGGAAATCCTGGCCGGCGTGGCGGACCAGTACCGCAAGCTGCGCAACACCTTCCGCTACCTGCTGGGCGCGCTCGACGGGTTCGGCGAGGACGAGAAGCTGCCGGTGGGCGAGATGCCCGAGCTGGAGCGCTACATGCTCGTCCTGCTCGAACGGCTGGACGGCACGCTGCGGCAGGCAGTGGCGGACTATGACTACAACACCTATGTCCGCGCGCTGAGCGAGTTCTGCAACGAGGACCTCTCCGCGTTCTTCTTCGATATCCGCAAGGATTCGCTCTATTGCGATGCGCCGGGCGATCCCAAGCGCCGCGCCTATCGCACGGTGCTGGACGTGCTGTTCCACGCGCTGGTGCGCTATGCCGCGCCGGTGCTGGTCTTCACCGCGGAGGAAGTGTGGCAGACGCGCTTCCCCGGCAGCGACAGCGTTCATCTGCTGGAATGGCCGGTGGTGCCGGTCTCGGTGGTGGAAGAGGACCGCTGGGCCGAACTGCGCGCGCTGCGGACCACGGTGAACGAGGCGATCGAGCCGCTGCGCCGCGAAAAGGTGCTGGGGTCGGGGCTGGAAGCGCAAGTGCTGGTGCCCGAAGGCGCGCCGGAGGCCGATCTGGCCGAACTGTTCATCACCGGGACAGTCGTGCGCGGGCAGGATGACGGCGTGACCGTCACCCGAACCCACGACCACAAATGCGGCCGTTGCTGGCGCCATCTGCCCGAAGTGGTGGAAGACGGCGCGCTGTGCGCGCGCTGCGAAACGGTCGTCGCGGAACTGGACGGGCAAGCGGCGTGACCGTTTCCGGCCGCCGCCTTGCCGGCTTCGCGCTGGCGCTGCTCACGTTCGCGGTGGATCGCGGCGTCAAGGCGCTGATGACCGGCCGGCTCGCGCTGGCGGACGTGGGCGCAATTCCGCTGCTGCCGTTCTTCGACTTGCGCTGGACCGAGAACTACGGCGTGTCGCTGGGCATGTTCACGGCAACCTCGGCCGAGATGCGCTACGGCCTGATCCTGGTGACCGCCACGATCGCGCTGGGCGTGGCCGTGTGGATGCTGCGCGAAAAGGTGCTGGGCGATATCGTCGGCCTTGCGCTGGTGCTGGGCGGGGCGCTGGGCAATATCTACGACCGCGCCTCGCGCGGTTACGTGATCGATTACGCCGACCTTCATTTCGGGGAATGGCGCCCGTTCCTGATTTTCAACATCGCCGATGCCGCCATCACCTTCGGCGTGCTGATACTGCTTGCCCGGTCGCTGCTTTCGCGCGAAAAGCCCGCCAATGGCGCGGATGCCGAAGCTGATGCCGCCGCCACGGAGAATGCCTGATATGCGTAAAGCCGCCACTCTTTGCCTTCTCGTCTCGGGCGCGGGCCTGCTGTCCGCCTGCGGCGCGGGCGGCTCGCTGTTCAATCGCGTGCGTCCCGATGAATTCGCGGTGACGCGCCAGGCGCCGCTGGTGGTGCCGCCCGATTTCGCGCTGACCCCGCCCAACCCCGGCGCGCCGCGCCCGCAGGACGTCGATTCCGGCAAGCAGGCGCTGGAAGCGCTGTTCGGTGGCCCGGCCCCGCGCAGCGCGGTGGAAACCGACGTGATCAACCGTTCGGGCGCTTCGGCCGCCGGCATCCGCAGCTCGGTGGGCGATCCGGATACCAAGACGGTTGCCAAGGGCAGCGGGCTGCGCGACATCCTGGCCGCGCCGCAGGGCGACGGCGCCGAAGCGCAGGCCAACATCCCCGGCTGATCCGGGCACAGCCCCTGTCGGATTCAGAAACCCCCGCCGCGCGCGGGGGTTTTCCTTTTGGCGATTATATTTTTTGCGAGCGCGGGGCGTGGAAAGCCCACCCCGCTGCGACTAACGCCGCCTGCGGCGGCGCAAGTCTCGNNTTGCGGGAGGGGTTGGGGGTGGGAAACGCGCCGCGTTGGCAAAGGATCGTGTCGCCTACTTTCCCGGGCTGAGCCAGATGCCGGCCCAGTCCGCCGGCGGCGGGGCGGAGCGGAAGGCGGCGATGCGGGCGAGGAATACCCGCGCCGGGCCATCCTGCGGCAAGATGCGCAGCGTTTCGGCGAAGGCGGCTTCGGCCTTGTCCCATTCCCGCGCGCGATAGAGCGCGAGCGCGTGGGCATGGGCATCGCGCGCGGCGAGCAGGTCCGGCTCGACCTCGCCAATCTCGCCCAGCAGTTCGTAGATGCGCACCGCCTCGCTCTTGCCCGGCGCGGCCAGCAGGTCGATCTCGCGCGCCTCGATGCGGTGGCGCACCTTGAGCATGGTCGCCTCGTCGGCCAGAATCAGCGTGCCGTAGGTCTTGTTGGCGCTTTCGAGGCGCGAGGCGACATTGACCGCATCGCCCATGATCGTGAAATTGCGCGAGGCGGCCGAGCCGATCGAGCCGACCACCACGTCGCCCGTGGCGAGGCCGATCCGCGCCGAAACGCTGGGCGCGCCCCGGCGCAGGCCGAGCAGTTCTGGCAGTTCCCGCTGCAGCCGCGCGATCTGTTCGCGCTGTTCCAGCGCGGCGGTGACGGCGGAAAGCGCCGGTTCCTCCAGCGCGAACGGCGGCCCCCAATAGGCCATGACCGCATCGCCGATGTACTTGTCGATCACGCCGTGGTGGCGGTGGATCGGTTCGGCGGCCAGCGTCAGGTAGCGGTTGACCAGCCGCACCAGCGCGGTGGGGGTGAGCGTTTCCGAAATCGCGCTGAAGCCCTGCACGTCGGAGAAGTACACGGTCATTTCGCGCTTTTCGCCGGCTTCCAGCTCCGCGCGGTTGGCGCCCAGCAGACGATCGACCACGCGCGGGTCCATATAGCTGGAGAAGGTGTTTTTCAGCGCCACCTTCTGCCGCAGTTCCTCCACCATTGCCGAAAATGCGGTGGTCAATTGGCCCAGCTCGTCGTGCGTCGTGGCCGGCAGCGAGACTTCCAGGTTGCCGCGCCCCACTTCCTCCGCACCGGCGATCAGGCTGCGCACCGGCGTCAGCATCCGGCGGGTCAGCAGCACCGAAATGACCGCGCCGGCCAGAAAGGCGAAGACGGCAAGGATGAGGTTCTCGACCGTCACCAAAAAGCCGCGCCGCTCCAGCGCCTCCAGCTGGCGTTCGTCCTTGCCGCTGAGCACGGAGGCCTCGCGCGACATGCGCTCCATCGCGGCCAGCACGCGCCGTTCGGCGTCCATTGCGGTGTTCTGGCGCAGGCGCACGCCGTCCACCATCGCTGGGGCCTTGGGATCGAGGAAGGCGTCCATCGCCGCGCGATAGGCGGCGTGTTCGCGCCGCACGGCCTCGCTTTCCAGCTGCAGGCGGCCCAGGAACACGGCGACATCGTTGGAGACCGGCATCGTCTCGAACCGGCTGATATGGGTATCAAGCTGGGCGAGCTGGCTGTCGACCCGGGTGTTCAGCGCGCGGAAGCGTTCGAGATAGTTTTCGTGCAACGCGGCATCGCGCACTTGCGGTCCGCCGTACCGCAGCGCCCGCTCGCTGGCGAGCTCCTCCTCGGCTGCGAATTCCTCGATCGTGGCCACTTCGCGCTTGAGCGGTTCCAGCACTTCCACCAGCAGCGCCGTTTCGCGGTTGACCTTGGCGGACTGCACGAAGGCATAGACCGCCGCCGCCAGCATGATCGCCAGCAGCGTCACGCTCAGCCCCACGAATTTGCGCGTGATGGTCAGCCGCCCCAGCCGCGCGATACGGCCGGGTCGTGCCGGGGTTGCGTCGATGTCCATGATCCCGTTCCAGGCCCGGAAATACCGGGTTGCTCCAGATCGGACTAGCCTTCCCGCCGGATCGGTGCAAGCCGCCGGTCCTGGCCGCCGAGGGACGGCCCGGCCCGGCGCGGAACCGGTGCCGGCTACTGCCGAAAGCGGCAGAAATCGTCGTTTATCGCGCGATCGAGGATGGTGCGGAACGCCGCGAAGGCGGGGTCGCCGGGCCGAACAAGACCCGTTCCGGACTCTTTCGTTTGCCCGCGCGGCACGAAGGCCACCGGGCTGGCGATGGGAATCAGCTGCGATCCGGTGCCCGCGTGCAGCGTGGCCAGCAGGCCGAACATGCAGCCATCGCGCGTCGGCCGGCCCAGCGTGATCAGCCGGTGCTGCCCCGCCTCGCAGGTGGCGAGGTAGGTGTGGCCGGAAAGGTTGGGCATCGAGACGTGCCCCTTCTGCGCGAAGGCGCCATCGATCCGTTCGGCCTCGGTAAAGCGCAGGTGGCCCGCCGCTTCGTCCCAGAAGATGCGGGTGACATAGGCATAGATCGCGCCGGGTTCGCCGAAGCTGGCGCGCAGCGTGAGATAGTCCGCTTCGATCCAGTGCACGGCGGCGCGGCTGTAGGCGCCCATGTGCTCGGGCGCGGTATCCGGCGCGGGCATCGCTGCGGGCGCGGCCGCGCCATCGCGCAGGCGCGTGCCCAGAGCCTCTTCCAGCCGGATCACGGTGGCCAGCGTGAACTGGCGGCTGCCCGATAGCGCCTTTTCCAGCGTGGACAGGCTGATCCGCGCCATGTCCGCCAGCGCCTGGCGCGAGATGCGCCGCCGCGCCAGCTCCTCGCGCAGCCGCGCGGCGATAGCGTGTCCTTCGGCGGCACGCATTTCATCGGGTTCGGGCACGGCATGTCCTTTGCGTCAAACTGCGGACATCTGCGCACATATCCGCACAGTCCGTCAAGCGATCCCGCCACGATCTGCACCGGTGCGGATCGACCGGACGAAACTGGCGGGGACTGCCCGTGGCTGTGCGGCGCCGCTGCCGCCTAACGGGAAGGCTCCCCTTGATGATGGAGCCTGTCATGGTCCTCTCGCGCATATCTTTCCTTTCGGGCCGATCCCGCTGCCGGATCGTGCTGGCGCTGGCGTTGTTGCTGGCAGTGGTTGGCGGCACGCTGCTGGCCGGCCGGTTGCAGGCCGAAGACGCCCCGGCCGACGGTGACGCGATCGGCAGCGGCACGCTGCTGCTGTCCGGCAAGGGCGTGGCGGAAAGCCTGCCCGCCGTGCGGCTGGGCACCGACATGGACGTGACGGTCAGCGGCCCCATTGCCCGCGTCCGCGTGACGCAGGCGTTCCGCAACACCAGCGACCGCTGGATGGAAGCGACCTACCTCTATCCCCTGCCCGAGGACGGCGCGGTCGACAGCCTGAAGATGGTGGTGGGCGACCGCGTGATCGTCGGCCATATCAAGCGCCGCGCCGAAGCCCGCGAAATCTATGAAAAGGCACGCGAACGCGGGCAGAAGGCGGGCCTGGTCGAAGCCGAACGGCCCAACATGTTCCGCAACAGCGTGGCCAATGTCGGCCCCGGCGAAACGGTGCTGATCCAGATCGAATACCAGGCCCCGGTCCGCCAGGTATCGGGCGAGTTCGCTCTGCGCCTGCCGCTGGTGGTGGGGCCGCGCTACGTGCCAGCCCAGGCCACCGCCGAAAACCCCGCCCGATCCGAAACGGCCGTGGCGAAGGATATCGACGAAGTCACCGCGCCGTTGGCCGCGCCCGCGCTGGGCAAGGGGCTCAACCCCGTCTCGATCACGGTCCATCTCGCGCCCGGCTTCGTCCCCGCCAATCTCATCAGCCCCTATCACCGCATCGCGGTGAGCGACGATGGCGCGCAGGCGCGCACGATCCGGCTGGCCGATGGCGCGGTTCCGGCCGACCGCGATTTCGAACTGCGCTGGCGCTCGGCCAGCGCCGATCCCACGCTCAGCCTCTTCCGCCAGGCGCTCGATGGAAAGGACTACGTGATGGCCTCGATCGTGCCGCCGGCCCGCCTGCCGCAGGGCAAGGCTCCCCCGCGCGAGATGGTCTTCGTGATCGACAACAGCGGCTCGATGGGCGGGCAATCGATGGACGCGGCCAAGGCAAGCCTGCTCCACGCGCTCGATACGCTGCGGCCCGAGGATCGCTTCAACGTGATCCGCTTCGACGACACGATGACGCAGCTGTTCGAACAGAGCGTGCCGGCCACGCCCGAACAGATCGCCACCGCGCGCCGCTTCACCGAAGGGCTGGAAGCCAACGGCGGCACCGAGATGCTGCCCGCGCTGAAGGCCGCGCTGGTCGACGCCACGCCGGACGACGTAAAGGGCGTGCGGCAGGTGATCTTCCTGACCGATGGCGACTTGTCCAACGAGAAGGACATGATGGCGGAAATCGCCGCGCACGGCGGGCGCAGCCGGGTGTTCATGGTCGGCATCGGGTCCGCCCCCAACACTTTCCTGATGCGCCGCATGGCCGAAGCGGGGCGCGGCACTTACACCAACATCGGCGATGGCACCGAAGTGAACGCGAAGATGACCGCGCTGCTCGATCGCCTGAAGGCGCCGGTGGCGCGCGATCTCACGGTCACGGTCGATGGCGCCCCGCTCGATTTCACGCCGCGCCGCCTGCCCGATCTCTATGCCGGCGAACCGCTGGTGCTGCTGGGGCAGGGGCAGAACCTGTCCGGCCGCCTGACGGTCAGCGGCATGATCGGCGACAAGCCGTGGTCGCAAACGGTGGACCTGTCCGCCGCCGTGGACAGCCCCGCCGTAGCGCGACTCTGGGCCAACCGCCGCGTCGCGGAGATCGAGGCCGCGCGCGCCGCCGGGGAGACCGAGGACGATCAGGCGGACGGCCAGATCGCCGAACTCGGCCTCGCCTACAGCCTCGTCACCTCGCAGACGAGCCTGGTCGCGGTCGATGAAACGCCGACCCGGCCGGCCGGCGCGCGGCTGACGCGGGAGGAGCTGCCGCTGCTGCTGCCGGCCGGCTGGGATTTCGACACGCTGTTCAATGGCGCTGCCGCGCATGCCACGCCTCCTGCGGCGGGTGCCGAAGCGGGCAAAGCCGAAGCGGTTACCCTGCCGCGCACCGCCACCGGCTATATGGCGCTGGTGGAAAAGGGCAGTCTGGCGCTGCTGCTGGGCGCGGCGCTGCTGCTGGCGGGCACGCGCCGGAAGGCCCGCGCATGACCGCCGCCGGGCGGACGACGAAAGGGACGCGCGCCATGGCGCGCGTCCTGTTGCGTGGCGGCGGCGCGCTGCTTTGCGCACTCGGTCTCGCGGTGATGGCGCAGGGGCTGGCGGTGCCGGTCAAGGCGCGCGTGGCGCAAGTGCTGCTCGACCGGGCGTTCACGCGGAGCCTGGCCGAAGGACATCCGATCAGGCCGTGGCCGTGGGCGGACACGATGCCGGTGGCACGGCTCACTTTGCCTCGGCTGGGTGCGAGCGACGTGGTGCTCTCGGGCGGATCGGGACAGGCGCTGGCGTTCGGGCCGACCGTGGTGCCGAACCGGCGCGACGGTGGCGGCGGTCGCGGGGCCGGCGCGGATGTGACGATCGTGGCCGCGCACCGCGATACGCACTTCGCCTTCCTGCGGAGCGCGCGGGCAGGTGACGCAATCGACGTGCAGGCGATCGGCGGCGCGCACCGGCGCTATCGCGTCATCAGCTTCCAGGTGGTGCGCTGGGACGGCTTTGCCGCTCCCCGCAATCTTGCGCGGCCGCTGCTGGCGCTGGTGACGTGCTATCCCTTCGGCGCGACCGAGCACGGGCCGCTGCGCTTCGTCGTCTGGGCGGAGGCCCTGTGAAGGGGGGAGCCGCCGCGCCTTCCCGCGACGGCCCTCCGGCAGCGCGAGCCGCCTATTTCAGCGTCTTGAGATAGGCGATGATGGCCTTGCGCTTGGCCGGATCGGTCTGGCCGGAATAGGTCATCCGCGTGCCGGGCACGAGCTTCATCGGGTTTTCCAGCCACTTGTCGAGCGTGGCGTCATCCCAGGTCAGGCCCGATCCCTTGAGCGCCGGGCTGAAGCTGAAGCCCGCGACGTCGCCGGCCTTGGTGCCCACGATCCCGGCCAGGCTCGGCCCGATCATGTTCTTGCCCTTTTCGATCGAATGGCAGGACTTGCAGATGCCGAAGGCGATCGGCGCGCCATCGGCGGCGGTTGCCGGCGTGGTTTCCGCCGTGGCCGGAGCGGCCGTATCCGCCGGGGCGCTGCCGCCAGCCGGCGTCTCCTCCTGCTTCGCGCCGCCACAGGCCGAAAGCGCCAGGGCCAGTCCGGCCGCGCATGCGCTTTTCACCACCATTCTCATGTCAAACTACCCTTTCCATCAGGGCAAAGCCGCGTTCGGGACAGGCAGCTTTGCCTTTCCTTGGGACCGCGCCGCGCCTATGCGCCCGTGTTCCATGTTTGAAAAGCCGCCTTTGCACTGGATCGACGAATTGCGCGCGACGCTGAAGCTCGCCGCGCCACTCGTGGGCGCGAACCTGCTGCAGATGGCGGTGTTCGCGGTCGACGTGGTGTTCGTCGCGCGGCTGGGGCCGGAAGCGCTGGCGGCCTCGTCGCTGTCGGTCGCGCTGTTCGGCTTGCTGATGTGGAGCCTGACCGGGCTGGTCGGCGCGGCTTCGCCGTTGATCGCGGCGGAGCTGGGGCAGCGCAGACACGCCGTGCGCGAAGTGCGCCGGACCACGCGCATGGCGGCATGGGTCGGCATTCTCGCGGCAATCTGCGCGATGGGCGTGTGCCTGCTGGGCGGGCCGCTGATGCGGCTGACCGGGCAGCAGGAAGCGGTCATCGCGCTGGCCGAACCGTTCCTGCGCGTGCTGATGTGGGCGGCGCTGCCGATGGTCCTGGCGGCGCTGTTGCGCACCGTGGTCGCCACGCTGGGCCGGCCGGGCATCGGCACCGCGATCACCGGCCTTGCCGTGGTGGTCAACGCCACCGGTAACTGGATCTTCGTGTTCGGCCACTTCGGTATGCCGGCGCTGGGCCTGACAGGGTCCGCGGTATCGAGCGTGGTCACTGCCGTCGCCATGCTGCTGGCCTACGCGGCTGTGATCCGGTTCGACCGGCGCCTGCACCGCTATCGCCTGCTGGGCCGCTGGTGGCGCCCGGAATGGAAACGCTTCGGCGGCGTGCTGCGCGTCGGCCTGCCGATCTGCGGCACGATTCTGGCGGAAGCGGGCATGTTCAACGGCGCGGCCTTCCTGATGGGGCGGATCGGTGAGACCGAACTCGCGGCGCATACCGTGGCGCTCCAGCTGGCCGCGATCGCCTTCCAGGTGCCGTTCGGCGTATCCCAGGCGGCGACGATCCGGGTCGGCCTGGCGTTCGGGGCGGGAGACCGGCACGCGGTGGGCGTGGCCGGCCGCGTGGCGATCGCGCTGGGCATGGGGTTCATGCTGCTCTCCGCCGGCACCATGCTGCTGGCCCCGCGCGCGATCATGCGGCTCTACATCGATCCCGATGCCCCGGCCAACGCCGCACTGGTCGCGCTGGCGGTGCAGTACATGGTGGTCTGCGCCGCCTTCCAGCTGTTCGATGGCGCGCAGGCGGTGGGCGCGGCGCTGCTGCGCGGCATCCAGGATACGCGCGTGCCCATGGGCATCGCGCTGTTCGGCTACTGGGTGCCGGGGTTGGGCACGGCGATCGGACTGGGCCTGTTCACCCCGCTGCGCGGGGTGGGCGTGTGGCTTGGCCTGATGATCGGACTGATCGTCGTCGCGGCGCTGATGCTCTGGCGCTGGCACCGGCGCGAACGGCTGGGTCTGCTGACGCCCGGCTGATGCCGCCGCATGGGTGTGCCGTGCGGATGTGCCGAGCCGGGGCAGGGGACGCAAAAAAATCTGCCCGCCCCCTGTTGACGCTCCACCGCCCCTCACCCATATCCCGCCCGCTGGCACTCTCCCCGTGAGAGTGCCAAGCGAGGTTCGTATTTTTGGAAGAGGGAGCAACCCATGAGTTTCCGTCCGCTGCACGATCGCGTGCTGGTGCGCCGCGTCGAAGCCGAGGAAAAGACCGCCGGCGGGATCATCATCCCCGACAGCGCCAAGGAAAAGCCCGCTGAAGGCGAAATCGTCGCCACCGGCACCGGCGCCCGCGCTGAAAACGGCACGATCACGCCGCTTGACGTCAAGGTTGGCGACCGCGTGCTGTTCGGCAAGTGGTCCGGCACCGAAGTCAAGGTCGCCGGTGAAGACCTCCTCATCATGAAGGAATCGGACATCCTCGGCGTCATCGGCTGAAGATAGTCCTCTTTCCCGTCCAGATATTCAAAGGAAACCGAAATGGCTGCCAAGGAAGTACGCTTTTCGCGCGACGCGCGCGAACGCATCCTCAAGGGCGTCGATATCCTCGCCGACGCGGTGAAGGTCACGCTCGGCCCCAAGGGCCGCAATGTCGTGATCGACAAGAGCTTCGGCGCGCCGCGCATCACCAAGGACGGTGTGTCGGTCGCCAAGGAAATCGAACTCAAGGACAAGTTCGAGAACATGGGCGCGCAGATGCTGCGCGAAGTGGCCAGCAAGGCCAACGACAAGGCCGGTGACGGCACCACCACCGCCACCGTGCTGGCCCAGGCCATCGTTCGCGAAGGCATGAAGCTGGTCGTGTCGGGCCACAACCCGATGGACCTGAAGCGCGGTATCGACAAGGCTGTCACCGCCCTGGTCGCCGAAGTGAAGAAGGCCGCCAAGCCGACCACCACCTCGAAGGAAATCGCCCAGGTCGGTTCGATCTCGGCCAACTCCGACAGCTCGATCGGCGACATCATCGCCAGCGCGATGGACAAGGTCGGCAAGGCCGGCGTGATCACCGTCGAAGACGGCAAGTCGCTCGACAACGAGCTGGATGTCGTTGAAGGCATGCAGTTCGACCGCGGCTACCTGTCGCCGTACTTCATCAACAACCAGGAGCGCCAGATTGCCGCTCTGGACAACCCCTTCGTGCTGCTGTTCGACAAGAAGATCTCGAACATCCGCGACTTGCTGCCGGTGCTGGAGCAAGTGGCGAAGGCTGGCCGTCCGCTGCTGATCATCGCTGAAGACGTCGAAGGCGAAGCCCTGGCGACCCTGGTGGTGAACAACATCCGCGGCATCCTGAAGACCGTTGCCGTCAAGGCCCCGGGCTTCGGCGATCGTCGCAAGGCGATGCTGGAAGACATCGCGATCCTCACCAAGGGCGAAGTCGTCAGCGAAGATCTCGGCATCAAGCTCGAGAGCGTCACGCTCGGCATGCTCGGCACCGCCAAGCGCGTGACGATCGACAAGGACAACACCACGATCGTCGACGGCGCCGGTGACGAGGCCGCGATCAAGGGCCGCGTCGAAGCGATCCGCCAGCAGATCGAAGTGACCACCAGCGATTACGACCGCGAGAAGCTCCAGGAGCGTCTGGCGAAGCTCGCTGGCGGCGTCGCGGTGATCAAGGTCGGCGGTGCGACCGAAGTCGAGGTCAAGGAGCGCAAGGATCGCGTTGACGATGCGCTGCACGCGACCCGCGCTGCGGTCGAAGAGGGCATCGTTCCGGGCGGCGGCACTGCGCTGCTGTACGGCACGAAGGCGCTCGATGGCCTCAAGGGCGAGAACGACGACCAGACCCGCGGCATCGATATCGTCCGCAAGGCGCTGACCGCGCTGGTCAAGCAGATCGCGCACAACGCCGGCCACGACGGCGCGGTGGTTGCGGGCAAGCTGCTCGACGGTGGCGATCAGTCGATCGGCTTCAACGCCGCGACCGACACCTATGAGAATCTGGTGCAGGCCGGCGTGATCGATCCGACCAAGGTGGTGCGTACCGCGCTGCAGAACGCCGCGTCGGTGGCGGGTCTCCTCATCACCACCGAGGCGACCGTTGCCGAGCTGCCGGAAGACAAGCCGGCGATGCCGGCGATGCCGGGCGGCGGCATGGGCGGGATGGACTTCTGATCCGAATGCGGCCTCGGCCAGCCACGCTGGCCGAGGACTCGCATCGGATCGGACAGCCGGTCGGCAAGGCCGATCCGGTCTGACGTCACGGCGGCGGCTTTGCCGTCGCCGGGTTCCGAGCCAAAAAGAACAGGCCGGGGGCGAAAGCCTTCCGGCCTTTCTTTTTACCCTCTCTCTGCTCCCCTCCCTGGTGAAGGGAGAGGCTAGGGGTGGGTGGGTATGAGGCTGGCGGACCGGTGCCCCCCACACCAACCCACCCACGACCCCTCCCTTGTTCAAGGGAGGGGAGTAAGAAGATGAGGGCAGGGGAGTAAGAAGAAGGGAGGGGAGTTTACCCGGTTCCCAAAACCACCGCGCATCCCTATCTGCGCCCCTCATGGCTGCCCCCATTCTCGCATATGAAGACCTTGGCGTCGTCCAGGGCGCCGGCTGGCTGTTTCGCCACCTCGATCTCTATATCCAGCCGCGCGACCGGCTGGCGCTGATCGGGCGCAACGGCGCAGGCAAGACAACCCTGCTCAAGCTGATCGCCGGCCGCATCGACGCCGACGAAGGCCGGCGCACGATCGTCCCCGGCACCAAGGTGATCCTGCTCGAACAGGAACCCGATCTCACCGGTTTCGCGACGCTCGCCGATTACGTCCTGTCCGCCCCCGATGCACCGCAGCATTTCGAGGCGGAGGCGATCGCCGGCCAGCTCGGCATCGATCTCACCCGCGAAAGCAACACCGCCAGCGGCGGCGAACGGCGCCGCGCCGCGATCGTCCGTGCGCTGGCGCAATCGCCCGACGTGCTGCTGCTCGACGAGCCGACCAACCACCTCGATATCGCCGCGATCGAATGGCTCGAGGACTGGCTGCAGCGCTTCAACGGCGCGTTCGTCGTGATCAGCCACGATCGCACCTTCCTCACCCGGCTGACCAAGCAAACCTTGTGGCTCGATCGCGGCAACCTGCGCCGCGCCGAGATCGGCTTCGGCGGGTTCGAGGTGTGGACCGATCAGGTCGCCGCCGAGGAGCAGCGCGCGGCCGAGAAGCTCGACGCCAAGCTCAAGCTCGAGGAGCATTGGCTCCAGCGCGGGGTCACCGGGCGGCGGCGGCGCAATCAGGGCCGGCTCACCAAGCTCAAGGAGATGCGCGCCGAGCGTGCCGCGATGATGGGGCCGCAGGGCACCGCCGCGCTGGCGATGGCCAATGACGATGCGCGCTCGAAGGTGGTGATCGATGCCGAGCATGTCACCAAGGCTTATGGCGAGCGCCCGATCATCCGCGATTTCACCTTCCGGATCACCCGCGGCGACCGCATCGGGCTGGTCGGGCGCAACGGCGCGGGCAAGTCGACCCTGCTCAAATTGCTGACCGGCGAGCTTGCGCCGGATAGCGGCAAGGTGAAGCTGGCCAAGACACTCGACGCGATCGTGATCGACCAGCAGCGCAGCCTGATGGCGCCCGACAAGACCGTGCGGCAGGTGCTGGCGGACGGCGGCGACTGGATCGAGGTGCTCGGGGTCAAGAAGCACGTCCACGGCTATCTCAAGGAATTCCTGTTCGATCCGTCGATCGCCGACGCCAAGGTCGGGTCGCTGTCGGGCGGCGAGCGCTCGCGCGTGCTGCTGGCGCGCGAATTCGCGCGGCCGTCGAACCTGTTGGTGCTCGACGAGCCGACCAACGATCTCGATCTCGAAACGCTCGATCTGCTGCAGGAAGTGATCGCCGATTATGACGGCACGGTGCTGATCGTCAGCCACGATCGCGACTTCCTCGATCGCACCGTGACGGTGACGCTCGGGCTTGACGGATCGGGGCAGGTCGATGCGGTGGTCGGCGGTTATGAGGATTGGGAGCGCCAGCGCAAGCGCCGCCCCGAGCCGAAGAAGGCCGCGGCCACCAAGGCCGCGCCACCGCCGCCGCCCCAGCCGCGCGTCAAGCTCAGCTACAAGGACCAGCGC
>NZ_DDFB01000161.1:0-7265 GCF_002336885.1 Novosphingobium sp. UBA1939
CGGAGCGAGAATGGTGCTGACCGAGAACCGGAGCGCTACGTACTTCAGTACGTGAGCACCGGAAGCACAGGGCAGTGCCTTTCGCAGCCCGGCATCACCTGAATGGCAGCCCGTCCTAAAGTTGATCGCTGGTCATGCGAAAGATCGTCTGATGCGGACGATAATCGGCCATCTTCGCAAGCAATCCGTCGAGCATGTCGTCGACGATCAATATGCCGCGATGCTGCGGACGGACGAAGCCGACCTCGGCCATATGGTCGGCAAAGGCGATCAGATGGTCGTAATAGCCGGAGACGTTGAGCAGCCCGACCGGCTTCTCATGATAGCCGAGCTGCGCCCAGCTCACCGCTTCCCACAATTCGTCCATCGTGCCGACACCGCCGGGGATGGTCAGGAAGCCGTCCGAAAGGTCGGTGAAGGCCTGCTTGCGCTGGTGCATGTTGGCGACGACGTGCAACTCGGTGCAGTCGGTATTGGAAACCTCGGCGCTGACCAGCGCTTCGGGGATCACGCCGATCACTTCGCCACCGGCTTCCAGCGCGCCGCTTGCCACCGCCCCCATCAGGCCCAGCCTGCCGCCGCCATAGACCAGCCCGATACCGCGCCGGGCCAGCGTGGTGCCGACGTGGCGGGCGAGTTCGACGTAGCGGGAATCGGCGGGCGAGGCGGAGCCGCAATAGACGGCAAGGCGTTTCACTTCATGTCCTCCAGCATCAGGCGTGCGGTGGCCTTCGCGCTGCCGACAACGCCGGGAATGCCGGCGCCCGGATGCGTGCCGGCGCCCACCAGGTAGAAATTGGGAATCGCATCGTCGCGGTTGTGCGCGCGGAACCACGCGCTTTGCGTCAGCAGCGGCTCCAGGCTGAACGCGCTGCCCTGATAGGCGGAAAGGTCGGTGGCGAAGTCGGCCGGGGCGTAGTGGAACTTCGTCCGGATGCGATCGTGGATATCCGGGATCAGGCGCCGGCCCACTTCGTCGAGAATCCGCTTTTCCAGCACCGGGCCGATCTCGTTCCAGTCGACCGGCAACTTGCCCATGTTGGCGACGGGCACCAGCGCATAGAACGTGCTCATGCCTTCGGGGGCCATCGACGGATCGGTCACGGTCGGATGGTGCAGATAGATCGAGAAGTCCTGCGGCAGTACGCCGTGCTGGTAGATGTCGTCGAGCAGCCCTTTGTAGCGCGGACCGAACAGGATCATGTGGTGCGGAATGCCGGGCCAGGTGCCCTCCACGCCGAAATGCACCACGAACAGGCTGGGCGAGAACCGCTTGCGCGCCAGCGACCGGGCCTGCTGCTTTCCGCGCGGATTGTCGGACAGAAGATCGCGGTAGGTGTGCATCAGATCGGCGTTGGAAGCGACCGCGTCGAAGGGGGCGTGCCAGCCGCTGCGGGTCAGGACACCCGTGACTCTGCTGCCCAGCGTTTCGACGCGCGCCACTGGATCGCCCAGTCGCACTTCGCCGCCCAAGCGCTCGAAGTGGCGGACCATGCCGGCGATCAGGCGGTTGGTGCCGCCCCTGGCCCACCACACGCCACCATCCTTCTCCAGCTTGTGGATCAGGGCATAGATCGCGCTGGTGTTCATCGGGTTGCCGCCGACCAGCAGGGTGTGGAAGCTGAAGGCCTCGCGCAGCTTTTCGCTTTCGACGAAGCTCGACACCATCGAATAGACCGAGCGCCATGCCTGATACCGCGCCAGCGCGGGGGCGGCCTTGATCATGCTGGAGAAATCGAGGAACGGCACCGCGCCCAGCTTGACGTAGCCTTCCTCGAAAACGCCGGCCGAATAGCGCAGGAAATCTTCGTACCCCACAACGTCGCCGGGCGAGATGCGGGCGATTTCGGCGCGCAGGTGCGCTTCGTCGTTGGAATAATCGAACACGGTGCCGTCGGGCCAGTTGAGCCGGTAGAACGGCGATACCGGCATCAGGTCCACGTCGTCGGCCAGGCGATGTCCGCTGAGGTTCCACAGCTCCTCAAGGCACGGCGGATCGGTGATGACCGTCGGTCCGGCATCGAACGTGAAGCCATCGCGTTCCCAGTACCAGGCGCGCCCGCCCGGCTTGTCGCGTGCTTCGATGACGGTGGTCTGGATGCCGGCCGACTGGAGGCGGATGGCGAGCGCCAGTCCGCCGAACCCGGCGCCGATCACACAGGCTCGTTTCACTTGCGCACTCCCGATGGCGATTGGCTGGAATGATGCAGCGGCTGGGGCCTGGCGCCCAGTCCGGTCAGCACGCCGATGGCCTTGCCGACCGCGACCGGGGGGCGCCCCGCCAGAATGCGCATCTTGTCGAGCGGGGTCGACCGTCCGGCGTAGAACCGTTCGATCAGGCGCTGGTCCAGACCGTAGAAGCGTTGCAGCACGCGATAGCGGTCCCGTGGCTCCGCAGCGGCGAACAGCATCGCGGAAAGTGCCCGGTCGAACCGCCCACGCTGCCAGTGGCGTCTTGCCCATTCCTCGCTGAACACCGCGAGCGCCTGGCCCGAGAGATCGTCCTGCCGCGCCAGCGCCAGCGCGAAGCGCACCGCATCGGGGACCGAGTAGCTGGTGACCGCGTGGAACAGGCCGGCGCGGCCGCCGGCGCGGGCGATCTGACCGCCGGTTGCGCGCCAGAACCCGTCGAAATCGCCGCCAGCCACAACCGGCAGCACGCCGGCCTCCTCGTCCAGCACCGCTTCAACGCGCCAGCCGCGCGCCAGCGCATAGGCTTCGATCCGGGTATGGATGGCGGACGTGTCCAGGTGAGTGCCGTCGGCGTAGTAGGTGTCCTCGATGAACACCTCGTCGGGCGCGAAGGGCAGGCAATAGAGGAAACGGTAGCCATCGATCTGCTCGACCGTGGCATCCATGATGACGGGCCGCTCCAAGCCGTGCGGGGCTTTCAGTTTGAGCCGCTGGCCCACGAACTTCTGCCAGCCGCCGGTGAGGTGCCCGGCCAGCCGCGCCCCGCGCGCGTCTATCACCGCGCCGGCCTCCAGCCGCGTGCCGTCGGATAGCGTGACCGCCGTTTCGCTACAGGCCAGCGCGCGCCGGTTGCACAGGATCGCCTCCGCCGGCAGTGCGGCGCGCAACGCCGCGTCCAGGCGGGCGGATGTCATCGCGTAATAGCTCGTATCGAGCTGGCGATCGTATTGCGGAAAGCGGACCGTGTATCCCGGCCAGGCCGCCTCGACGAGCGGCGCGAGCAGCTCGCGCCCGGCTTTGCCCACGTCGCTGCCGAAGAACGACCACACGTGGTGGCCGCCCAGCGTTTCGCCCTGTTCGACCAGGCGCAGCGACAGGTCGGGCCGCGCGCGTGCGAAAGCAAGCGCCGCCAGACCGCCCGCAAGGCCGCCGCCAAGAATAACGATGTCGCAGGTTTGCGAACTCATCCCGTCTCACCTAGGCGTTCGACCGGAACGGCGCAACTGCACCATGGGGCCTATCAATGGTTTGGCAACGCCGTAAGGCTAAGGGGAAGCGATGAAGGCCGGCCTTGCATCCCCTCTGCCGTTGACGCCCGACCGGGCAAGAACGGTCGTGGCGCTGCTGATCGCGGCGCTGATCGTCGGCATCCTGCTGGGGGAAGGGCGGCCGCCCATCTGCCCGTGCGGCGTGGTGCGCCTGTGGCAGGGCGTGGTGGAATCGCCTGAAAACAGTCAGCAGGTTTCAGACTGGTACAGCTTCAGCCATCTTATCCACGGGATGCTGTTCTATGGTGCGGCGCGGCTGTTGTGGCGCGTGCCCGCGCTGGCCCGGCGGGTTTCGTCGCGCTGGGCCTTGCCATTCGCCGTGCTGATCGAGGGATCGTGGGAACTGCTCGAAAACTCGCCGATCATCATCGATCGCTACCGGTCGGTCACGGTATCGTGGGGCTATTCCGGCGACAGCGTGCTCAATTCGGCAAGCGACATCGGTTTCATGGCCCTTGGCTTTATTGTCGCCTCGCGCCTGCCGGCATGGGCCACCATCGGGCTGGCGATCGCGTTCGAACTGTTCACGCTGGCAATGATCCGCGACAATCTGACGCTCAACGTCCTCATGCTGGCATGGCCGATCGAGGCGATTCGCCACTGGCAGGCCGCTGCCTGACCGCATTGCGGCTGGTTTCGGAACCTTTCCGGGCGCCTGGAAAGATTTCCGGGGGCGGGATGAAGGGTGGTCTGCCCGCCCCCGGAGCGGGAGCGGGTCCGGGGGGGCCGCTCCCAAGGCTGGAAATTCGAAAGATCAAATTCCGCTACGGCATCGGACCGTCCTTGCGTCGGTTCGGTCTGCCGTTGCGAGCGGTTCTTGCACGGCTGCACATGACGCAGGATGATCCGGCGCATGAACGTTCGTTAATTCTTGGACCGATCGCGCGCCTCGCGTGACGCGATGTTCTTGATCCCAGTCAATGCGCAAGGCACTCTTCTGCCGAAGCAAGGCAGGTGAACCGGCAAAAGCCGGCATCCATAAGCCGGCTCATGGAGAGGTATGATGGCTCAGGAAGCGAAGACGGATCACGTTGACGTGCTGATTGTCGGCGCCGGCATTTCCGGCATCGGATCGGCCTATCACTTGCAGGACCAGTGCCCCGGCAAGAGCTATGTCGTGATCGAGGCGAAGGACACGTTCGGCGGGACGTGGGAAACCCACAAGTACCCCGGCGTCCGTTCGGACTCCGATCTCTACACCTTCGGTTACCGCTTCAAGCCCTGGATCGGCGCGCCGATCGCCAGCGCCGATGAAATCCTCAAGTACATGGGCGAGGTGATCGACGAGAACGGCATCGGCGAACACATCCGCTATGGCCACCGCATCACCGGCTGCCACTGGTCCAGCACGGACAACCTGTGGACCGTGGAAACCACGCGCAAGGCGGACGGCGCCAAGGTGACCTTTACCGCCAATTTCCTGTGGATGTGCCAGGGCTATTACGATCACGAGAAGCCCTATGTGCCCGACTGGGCTGGCCTCTCGGACTACAAGGGCACGTTCATCCACGCCCAGCTGTGGGACCCGGCGATCGACGTCAAGGGCAAGCGGGTGCTGGTGATCGGATCGGGCGCGACCGCCGCCACGGTCGTTCCGGCGTTCTGCGATGCCGGGGCGCAGGTGACGATGCTCCAGCGTTCGCCGACCTATTTCTTCTGCCATCCCAACCAGAACGAGCTGGCCGACCGTCTGCGCCAGATCGGCATCGACGAACCGACCGTTCACCGCGTCGTGCGTGCCCAGGTCATGCACGATCAGGACGTGCTGACGAAGCGCTGCCAGACCGAACCCGACGTGGTGTTCGAGGAACTGAAGGCGCTGGTGCGTGCCTATGCGGGCGAGGACTTCGCGTTCGAGCCGAACTTCACCCCCAAGTATCGTGTGTGGCAGCAGCGCCTTGCGTTCTGCCCCGATGGCGACCTGTTCCAGCACGCCGCGGCTGGCCATGTGCGGGTGGTGACCGACACGATCGACCGCTTTACCGAAAAGGGCGTGCGGACGGCCTCGGGCGAGGAACTGGAGGCCGATATCGTGGTCGCCTGCACCGGCTTCCGCCTGTCCGTGATGGGCGACATTCCCTTCGCCGTCGATGGCAAGGCGGTCAACTGGCACGATACAGTCAACTATCGCGGCATGATGTTCACCGGCGTTCCCAACCTCGTCTGGGTCATGGGCTATTTCCGGGCGAGCTGGACGCTGCGCGTCGACATGCTGGGCGATTTCGTGTGCAAGCTGCTCAACCACATGGACGCGCGCGGTGCGAAGCGGATCGACGTGGCGCTGCGGCCCGAGGACGAGGGGATGGAGCTTGGGCCGTGGATCGAACGCGACAACTTCAATCCCGGCTATCTCATGCGCGGACTGGATGAGTTGCCGCGCGGGGGCGACAAGCCGGAATGGCGGCACAATCAGGACTATTGGGCCGAACGCGTGGAAATCCCGGCGATCGATCTGGAAGGCACGGAATTCGTCTATGATGGCGTGAAACGGACGGCCTCGGCGAAAGCGGAGGAACCGGTCGCGGCCTGATCGCGCGGCTTCCCGTCGTATTTGACCGTCCGCTTGCCGTTGCGGCGGCGCATCCGGCGTTCATTGGCTGGACGCGCCGCCGCAATGCGCCTAATGCTGGCTCACACCCCGGGGAGCCTGCGTTTCCAAAAGGCTGAGAGGTGGGTTTCGCGGCCCACGACCCGTCGAACCTGAACCCGTTAGCACGGGCGGAGGGAAGGGCGGCCGTCTTGGCGCTCTTCGTCCGTCCCAGGAAGGAAGCGTGCCATGGCCGACATCAACTCTCCCCTGGAAATCGGCGTGACGACCGGCCCCATTCGCGGCAGCCGCAAGATTTACGTCGAATCGCCGAACTTCCCGGGGGTGAAGGTCGCCATGCGCGAAATCGCGCTGGAGCCGTCCTCGGGCGAAGCGCCGCTGCGGGTCTACGATACCTCGGGCGCCTATACTGATCCCGCCGCCACGATCGACATCGCCGCGGGTCTCGCTCCGCTGCGCCGCGACTGGATCGTGGCGCGCGGCGATGTGGAGACTTATTCCGCCCGTGAGGTGAAGCCCGAGGACAATGGCCAGCTCGGCCCAGACCGGTCTGGCGGCGTCCCGCCGTTCCCCAACGTGAACACGGCGCCGCTGCGGGCCAAGGCGGGGCAGAACGTCACGCAGATGCACTATGCCCGCCGGGGTATCATCACGCCCGAGATGGAATATGTCGCCATCCGCGAGAACCTGGGTCGCAAGCAGCTCAAGGAAGCGCTGGCG
Source organism: Novosphingobium sp. UBA1939 (assembly GCF_002336885.1). NCBI lineage: Bacteria > Pseudomonadati > Pseudomonadota > Alphaproteobacteria > Sphingomonadales > Sphingomonadaceae > Novosphingobium > Novosphingobium sp. UBA1939. The sequence goes on from NZ_DDFB01000161.1 coordinate 6,730, forward strand.
CGCGACGGGCAGGATTGGGGCGCGAGCATTCCGGATTACGTGACGCCCGAATTCGTGCGCGAGGAAGTGGCGCGTGGCCGGGCGATCATTCCCAGCAACATCAACCACCCGGAAAGCGAGCCGATGGCGATCGGCCGCAACTTCCTGGTGAAGATCAATGCCAACATCGGCAATTCGGCGGTGGCGTCGAACGTCGCCAACGAAGTCGACAAGATGGTCTGGTCGATCCGCTGGGGCGCGGACACGGTGATGGACCTTTCCACCGGCCGCAACATCCACGACACGCGCGAATGGATCCTGCGCAACAGCCCGGTGCCGATCGGCACCGTGCCGATCTACCAGGCGCTGGAAAAGGTCGGCGGCATTGCCGAGGACCTCACCTGGGAAGTGTTCCGCGATACGCTGATCGAGCAGGCGGAGCAGGGCGTCGATTACTTCACGATCCACGCCGGCGTGCGCCTGCCCTACATCCCGATGACCGCCAAGCGCGTGACCGGCATCGTCAGTCGGGGCGGCTCGATCATGGCCAAGTGGTG
>NZ_DDFB01000111.1:0-52362 GCF_002336885.1 Novosphingobium sp. UBA1939
CCGGCTGGCATGGACCAGCCGCAGCGGCAGCGTGGCATTGGCCGCGCGCAGCACCGCGCCCACCATCGCGCCGCCCTGGTTGGCTTCGGCCACCACCCGGTCCGCGCCCCATGCCCGCGCCGCATCGCGCACTGCGCCGGCCCACCGCTCGGGGCTGGCCCGCTCGACCGTTGCATCGGCGAGCACGCGCGCGATCCGGTCTTCGCCCAGCCCGCAGACCACGATCCCGCAGGCATCGCCTTGCGCGCTGGCCGGCGGATCGACGCCCACGACCACCCGCGTCATCGCTGGCACCGCGCCATCACGGCACCGTTCCAGCAGCGCGCGCGTCCACAGCGCGCCGGGCAGGTCCTCGATCAGTTCCCCGTCCAGTTCCTGCCGGCCCAGCAGCGTGCCGCCGAATTCGCGTTCGACATCGGCGATGAACCGTGCGGGCAGATGCGCGATATTCTCCCGCGTGCCGCCGCGCGTCACCGCCACGTCGGCCTCGCTTCCCGCCTGCTCCAGCAGCCGGCGCACCAGCGGCACCGCGCGCGGGGTGGTCGTCGCCACGATGCGCGGAGACTCGCCCAGGCGCAGGCCCAGCAACAGGTTGTCCCAGCTGCGCCGGGCCTGCGCTTGTCCGTCATCCCATTTGGCGATCTCGTCGCACCAGGCATGGCTGTGCTGCGGGCCGCGCAGCGATTCCGGCTCGCCCGCCGAATAGAGCATCGCCTGCGCGCCGTTGGGCCAGATCACCCGCCGCAGCGAGGGTTCGAAGCGCGGGCGGCGGTGCGGCGGGCAGACCGCCATCACCCCGCTTTCGCCCTCGATCATCACCGCCCGCGCCTCGTGCAAGGAAGCGCCCACCAGCGCGATGCGGGCCTCGTGATCGGCTTCGGCGATCGTCCGCACCCATTCCGCGCCGGCACGGGTCTTGCCGAAGCCGCGCCCCGCCATCACCAGCCAGACGCGCCAGTCGCCATCGGGCGGCAGTTGCGCGGCGCGCGCCCACAGCGGCCAGTTCCAGTGCCATTCGTCCCTTTCGCTTTGATCGAAGGTCTCGCCGATGTCCGCGCTCAGCCCGCCGAGATCCTCGCGCAGGAAATCCAGCCGGTCAGCCGGCATCGCGCGGCCGTTCGGAAAGCGCCTTCGCGGCCAGCACGCGCTGGCGCAGTTCCTCCACCTTGCGGTCGATCGAAGCGCGGATGTCGGCCGCGCTCACCTGGTCGCGGATGGCGCGCTGGCGCGCCGCGCTTTCGCGGTGGGCGGCCAGCAGACGGAACGCGGTGGCGTTGTCGAAAGACCGGGCCGCCCGTTTCGCGCCGGGGGGCGGCTTCACTTCGCCGGTGCGCAGCCGGTGCAGCAGTTCCATTTCCAGGTTGTCGTATCCCTCGCACAGCGCGATCTGCCACTGGCGGTTGAACTCGGCATCGTTGCGGCGGCGCTGGTAGGCGGCCGAGGTATCGATCTTGGCCTTGCGCGCGGCGGCGGCGACGTTGGATGTGTCGGCCAGTGCGGCCAGGAACGGCTTGACCCAGCGCGGCGGCGCGGAGGCGCGGCGCGCGGACGTTTCGCCCGCACGCGCTTTTACGGCACGCGTCAGCGACGCGCCCGGTGATCTGGCTGCCATGTAATATCCGTATCTGGGGAAGGTTTCGCACCGGTCGCGACGGGAGGCGGGCGACTCGGTCTTTCGCTATGTTCCTGTTATGTACTCATTCAGCGTCACGTTGTCAAGGCCGAACTGTGGGCCGGATATTCCGCCTATGGCGCTTTGCCGTCCGCTGCCCTAAGCACCCGCGCGATACACAGCCGCGTTAACGGATGCCTTGCCCATGCTTCGCCGCCTCTACGACTGGACCATGGCCAAGGCCGCGCATCCGCGCGCCGAATGGTGGCTTGCCCTGTTCGCCTTCGTCGAGGCCAGCTTCTTCCCGATCCCGCCGCACCCGCTGCTGGGGCTGATGTGCCTCGCCGAACCGAAGAAGGCGGTCCGCTTCGCCGCGATCACCGTGATTGCCTCGGTCATCGGCGGGATGCTGGGCTATGCGATCGGCCATTTCCTGTTCGCCAGCGTGGGCGAACAGCTGCTGTCCGCGCTCCACCTGACGCAGAGCTTCCCCTATGCCGCGTGCAAGCTGCGGGGCGAGGCCGGCTTTCTCGCGATCATCGCCAAGGGCGCCACGCCGATCCCGTTCAAGCTGATCACCATCACCGCCGGCTTCATCGGCATGCCGATCGGCAAGTTCCTGCTCGCCAGCCTGATCTCGCGCAGCATCGGCTTCATGATCGTGGGCGTGCTGTTCCGCCTGTTCGGCGCGCCGATCAAGGCGTGGATCGATCGCTATCTGGGCTTGGCCGTGGTCGGGTTCATCGCGCTGATCCTGGCCGGCTTCGTCGCCGCCGCGATGCTGGGCGGGCACGGGCAGAAGGGCGCTGACGAATGCAGCGGGGCCACGATGCAGTCGGTCACCGCCAGCACCTGAGCCGCGCGCGTTCCTGATTGCTGCAGTGCACAAAAAAAGGGCGGCGGACCCCGTTGACGGTCCGTTAACCATGAAGGAGCATGCTGCTTCCCGGTATTTCTTCACCAGCGAGGGGGAAGGAGGACTATGGAAGACAGCGACTTTCGGCTTCAGTTGGCCGGTTACGGGCTGGCCACCTGGCAGATCCATTACTACATGCCCGATCATCCCAGCCTGCTGCAGGAATTCGTCCTGCAGCGCTACGACGTCGCACCCCGGTTCCCGGAACTGAAACGGTTCCTCGATTTCTGGCGGCGCGATATCGAGGCGGTGATCCATTCGGTCCGCGTGGCGCACAACCACCTGATCCGCCCCAGCGAATGGCGGGCGGTGGACGGCGAGATCCGGCTGCACTGACGAAATGGCACCAACCGGCCGGCCGGAATATCCTCCGGCCAGCCATCACGGTCAGATGATTCCGGCTTTCCTGCCGGCGCGTTCGAACATGCCGATGATCGTCTGCACCTGTTCGGCGGTGTGTTCCGCGCACAGCGAACAGCGCAGCAGCGTCATCCCGGCGGGCGTCGCCGGCGGGCGGGCCAGGTTCACGTACAGCCCTTCGTGGAGCAGCGCTTCCCACATGCCCGCGCCGCGCTCCAGATCGGGCATGATGACCGAGATGATCGCGCTCTGCGGTTCCTCGGTGCCAAGCTGGAAGCCCCGGTCGCGCAGGCCCTTGTGCAGCGTGCGCGAATTTTCCCACAGGTGGGCGCGCTTGTTGCCCGCGTGCATCAGCTTGCGGATCGATGTCGCGGCGGTGTGGACCACGCTCGGCGGCAGGCTGGCGGTGAAGACATAGGGGCGGCAGACCAGCCGCAGGATCTCGAACTTGGGGTGGTTGGACACGCAGAAGCCGCCGACGGTGCCGACCGACTTGGAGAACGTGCCGATCACGAAGTCCACGTCGTCCAGCACGCCCTGCTCTTCGGCCACGCCGCGTCCGTTGGGGCCGATGAAGCCCATCGAATGCGCCTCGTCCACCAACACCATCGCGCCATTTTCCTTGGCGATGGCGATCATTTCCTTCAGCGGCGCGATGTCGCCCAGCATCGAATATACGCCTTCCAGCACCACCAGCTTGCCCGCGCCTTCGGGAATGCGCTTCAGGCGCTTTTCCATCGCCACGATGTCGTTGTGCTTGAACGGCACCACTTCGGCATCGCCCATCTTGCAGCCGTCCCAGATGGAGGCGTGGCTGTCGATGTCCAGCACGATGTAGTCGCCCTTGCCGGCGACAGTGCTGATGATGCCCAGGTTGGCCTGGTATCCGGTGGAGAACACCATGGCGTGCTCCATCCCGTAGAAGTCCTTGAGCGCGTCCTCCACGGCGCGGTGCCCGGCATAGGTGCCGTTCAGCACGCGGCTGCCGGTGGTGCCCGAACCGAAATCGTCCAGCGCCTGCTTGCCCGCCAGGATCACGTCGGGATCGAACGTCATGCCCATGTAGTTGTAGGTGCCCAGCAGGATCGTTTCGCGCCCGTTGCACACGGCCACGGTGGGCGAGAGCACGCGCTCCATCACCAGGTTGAACGGGTCTTCCACGCCACCGGCGAGAAGGGCGCGGCGCTGTTCGATCAGCGGGTCGAACTTGCTGAACAGATCGGTCATCGTGGGCGTCAGCCTTGCAGTTTGGTCACGGCGTCGATCAGCTGGCCGTAGGTTTCGATCTCGGCCTGCTGGTTCATGGTGATGATGATGTCGAATTCGTCCTCGATCGCCGCCACGAAATCCATCACCGTCAGGCTGTCCCATTCAAGGTCACCGGCAAAGGTCGTATCCTCGGCGATCGCGATGCCCTTCTTGTTGAACGGCTCGATCAGCTCGGCGATCCGGTTTGCGGTTGCGGCGCGGTCCATCGGTATTCTCCACTGTGGGGCAAGCCCCCTGCCAGACGATTGCGGCTGAAAAGCGGCCACGCGGTCCGCTTGTCAAGCCGGACCGTCCTGTGTCATCCCCAGCCGCGATGCCGCATCAAGGGGAAATGCGTTGAACCAGCCGTCGCCGTTGCCGCCATCGTCATCGGGCGCTTCAGCGGAAACCGGGGATACGGGCGGAGCGCAGCCGGTCCGCGCCACGCCCTCGCCGCTCTCGCCGTCGGGTTTCTCCAACCACGCCATCCATCTCGTGCGCACCTCGCAGCAGATGAACCTTACGCTCAGCCAGATGGCCGATGCCAAGGCTTCGCTGCTGATGGGGGCCACCTTCCTGGTGTTCACCATCGCGGTCGGGCAGGCGAAAAGCGGAACGATGCCGTGGTCGCTGGGCGTGCTGGCGCTATCCGCGTTCATTTCCGCGATGTGCGCGGTGTTCGCGGTGCTGCCCTCGATCGGCGGGCCAGACCGAGGCAAGACGGGTAGGGGGCAGGCTGGCCCGTCGTCGCCCAACAAGCTGTTCTTCGGCTATTTCACCCACGTCGCGGAAGAGGAATGGATCGACAGCGTGCTCGATGAACTCCACGCCGATGAAACCGTGTTCCGCACGATGCTGCGCGACATCTACCAGAACGGCCAGGTGCTCCAGCGCAAGAAGTACCGCTTCCTCGGCTATGCCTACCGCGTGTTCATGGTCGGCCTGTGCCTGACGGTCGTGACGTTCGCGATCGAGCACCTGCGCGCCTACGTGCCCTCCTGACAGGGCCGGCTCACACCAGCTTGTTCACCGCCGCCATGAACGGGCCGATCGATACCGGCTTGGCCAGATAGCCTTCGGCACCGGCTTCGCGGATGCGTTCCTCGTCGCCCTTGCCGGCATAGGCGGTCACGGCCAGCACCGGGATCGTGCGCAGTTCGGCGTCGCCTTTCAGCGCCTCGATCAGTTCCAGGCCCGAAACGTTGGGCAACTGGATGTCCATGATGACGAGGTTGGGGACGAACAGGCGGGTCCGCTCGATCGCCTCGCGCCCGTCGGCAACGGGTTCGACGGTGAAGCCGTTGGCCTTCAGCAGGTCGCAGAACAGCTTGCGATTGAGGTCGTTATCCTCGACAACCAGAATTCTTTTTGCCACTGAGCCCTCGGGTGCGAGCGCCGGAAGCCGGCTGCGCCGTTGACCCTCTATTGACCCGGAAAGGCCCTGACAATCATTCGTGAACCCGCTCCGGTTTCTGATGCACGCACCGTGGCCTTGCAGGCGCTCGGCAGGGTACTGGCGGATAGTGGCCGGGCCGACCGGTTCCTGGCGCTGACGGGGCTGACGCCCGAAGCCCTGCGCGCCGGCCTTGGCGATCCGGGCGTGCTGGGCGCGGTACTGGATTTTCTCGCCAACCATGAATCGGACCTTGTCGCGGCGGCGGAAGCACTCGACATTGCACCCGAAGCCCTTGCCGCCATCCGGGAGAAATTGAGATGAGCCGCCCGCTGATCATCAGCGATTGCGATGAAGTGCTGTTGCACATGGTCGCGCCCTACAAGGAATGGCTGGCCGAACGGCACGGCATCGATTTTGCCATGCAGAGCAACGATTTCGGCAAGGCCATGCGCTATGCCGATGGCGGGTATGTCGAACCGGCCGAAATCTGGCGCCTGCTCAACCTGTTCTTCGATACCGAGATGTACCGGCAGCAGCCGATCGCCGGCGCGGTGGAGAGCGTCAACGCGCTGGCGGAACATGCCGATGTGGTGATCCTCACCAATCTGGGCGATCACCGGCGCGAGGATCGCGCGCGGCAGTTGCGCGATGTCGGCATCAACGCGCGGGTCTTCACGAACACCGGGCCCAAGGGGCCGGCGCTCAAGGCGATTCTCGATGAATACCGCCCGGAACGCGCGGTGTTCATCGACGATCTGCCGCAGCACCATGGATCGGTTGCCGAACTGGCACCCCATGTCACGCGGCTGCACTTGTGCGGAGAGCCGATGCTGGCCCCCCATATCGACTGCGCGCATCAGCAGGGGCACGCGCACGCCCGGATCGACGAATGGTCCGCCGCGCTGCCCTGGCTGATGGCGCAAATTCATGGAGCGAATGATGACTGATGCCGTTGCCGCGAAGATTGCCGAACTGGGCTTCGCGCTTCCCCAGGCCGCCGCGCCGGTCGCAGCCTATGTGCCGACGGTCGAGGTCGGGGGGCTGCTGCACGTGTCGGGCCAGTTGCCGTTCGTCGATGGCAAGCTGGTGACCGGGCGGCTGGGCGAGGATGTCTCGCTCGATCAGGGCGTCGCCGCTGCGCAGGCCTGCGGTCTGATGCTGCTGGCGCAGGTCAAGGCGGCTCTGGGTTCGCTCGATCGCGTGGAGCGCGTCGTCAAGCTGGGCGCGTTCATCAACTCCGCCGGGACGTTCACCGATCAGCCGAAAGTCGCCAATGGCGCGTCCGAACTGATGGTCGCCGTGTTCGGAGACATTGGCCGCCACGCGCGCAGTGCCGTTGGCGTTCCTGTCCTGCCGCTGGGCGCGGCCGTGGAAGTCGATGCTGTATTTGCTGTTCGCCCTGCTTGATCGCTGGCTCGTCCCCGTTCCGCCGGCGGAACGGGTCGGCTGGCTGCGCGGGCGCGTCTATGCCCATCGTGGTCTGCACCGCGCGGGCGTGCCGGAAAACTCGCTCGCTGCCTTCGCGCTCGCCATCGAGCGCGGGCTGGGGATCGAATGCGATGTGCAGCGCACCAGCGATGGCCAGGCGATGGTGTTCCATGACTGGGATCTCGATCGCCTGACCGACGCTGCCGGCGCGATTATCGACCACAGTTCCACCCAGCTTGGCGCGATCGCGCTGAGCGGTGCCGAAGGGGAGCACATTCCTACCTTGCGCCAGATGCTCGATCTGGTCGCCGGGCGCGCGCCGCTGCTGATCGAGATAAAGTCGCGCCGCGATCTGCGCGTGGCGCCGTTGTGCCTGGCGGTGCGCCGGGTGCTGGAAGGCTATCGCGGCGATGTCGCGGTCATGAGCTTCGACCCGCGCGTGCCGGCATGGTTCCGCCGCTATTCGCCGCACATCGTCCACGGCCTTGTCGTGACCGAGGAAGGGCGCCGCACCCTGTTCGCGCGCGCGCGCCGGCATCTGGCGCTGTGGCACGGCAAGCCGCAGTTCCTTGCCTACGACGTGCGCGATCTCCCCAGCCGTTTCGCCGCGCTCCAGCGCCGCCGGGGTCTGCCGGTGCTGACCTGGACGGTGCGCTCGCCCGAACTGGCGGAAAAGGCGTCTGCCCACGCCGACGCCCCGATTGCCGAGGGCGCCGGCCTGCCGTGAGCGTCACCGCGCGTATCCATCATTCCATCAGCGAGATCGCGGCCGATGACTGGGATCGGCTGGCGGGCGGCGGCAATCCGTTCACCGCGCACACCTTCCTGTCGCTGCTGGAGGAATCGGGCAGCGTCGGCGGGCGCAGCGGATGGTCCCCGCTGCCGGTGGTGATCGAGGACGAGGCCGGCCGCCCGGCGGCGGCCCTGCCCGCCTATCTCAAGGCGCACAGCCAGGGCGAATACGTGTTCGATCACAGCTGGGCCGATGCCTGGCAGCGCGCGGGCGGCAGCTATTACCCCAAGCTTCAGATCAGCGTGCCGTTCACGCCTGCCACCGGACCGCGCCTGTTGCTGGGGGAGCGGCCCGACCTTGCGCCGTCGTTGCTGCGCGTGGCCGAGCGCCTGTGCGAAGGCAACGAACTGTCATCCGCCCACGCCACGTTCATCGAACCGGCCCAGTTGCCGCTGTTCGAGGAGGCGGGCTGGCTGTTGCGCTCCGACATCCAGTTCCATTGGGAAAACCGGGGCTATGCCTCGTTCGAGGATTTCCTGGCCGCGCTGTCGTCGCGCAAGCGCAAGGACATCCGCAAGGAACGCGCGGCGGCGCAGCAGGGCGTGGAGATCCGGGCGCTGACCGGCGACGCGCTGCGGCCCGAACACTGGGATGCCTTCTGGCAGTTTTATCAGGATACCGGCGCGCGCAAGTGGGGGCGGCCCTATCTGACCCGGCAGGCGTTCGATCTGCTGGGCGATCGCATGGCCGATCGGGTGCTGCTGGTGCTGGCCTTCCTGGATGGGCAGGCCGTGGCCGGGGCGCTCAATTTCATCGGCGCGGACGCGCTCTACGGCCGGTACTGGGGCGCGATCGTCGACAGGCCGTTCCTGCATTTCGAGCTGTGCTACTATCAGGCGATCGACGCGGCGATCGCGCTGGGCCTCGGCAGGGTGGAGGCGGGGGCGCAGGGCCAGCACAAGCTGGCGCGTGGCTACGAGCCGGTGCGCACGTGGTCGGCCCACTACATCGTGGACCCGGGATTTCGGGCCGCCGTCGCCGATTTTCTCGAGCGGGAAAGGCAGGGTGTGGCGCAGGACCAGCTGACGCTGGGCGAGCATACGCCTTTCAGAAAAGGATAGCCGTCCGGCGCGTGCCGGCCGATAGACCAGGCAACAGGTCGATCAGGCGGCGCGGCGGCTGGAGGCGCGGATCCATTCGCGCGCACGGCGTTGCGCTTCGGCGATTTCGCGCGCGGTCATTTCCTCGGAGATGTCGGCGCGGCACTGCGCGGCATCGTCATGGCCACCCACGGCGGCAAGGTTGAACCACTTGTGCGCTTCGATCAGATCGCATTCCACCCCGTGGCTGCCCGTCGAAAAGGCCACGCCCAGGTCGAACAGCGCGTTGGTGTCCCCTTGCGCGGCGGCGGCCAGGCAGGTTGCCACCAGAAGGTCGGCGCCTTCGTGCAGACCGGCATTTTCGGCGTATGTCATGGCCGCGTCATCGGCGACCAGCTTGATCCAGGCTTGTCCCATTTACCAATACCCCCGGTTGAAAACCAAGTTATCCGGGCCTTTCACGGGTCCCGGCGTGTCAGACAGTCACCAAGTTTGCTCAACAAATGGTTAACGCCGGGGTGGGGCGGCTCCGGAAAACCCGCCAAAACGGCGATTTCTGACGCTTTGGCGTTCCGCCGGGCTTCAACTTCCTTGTGCCATCACCCGCATGGAATGGCTTGTGCCGGTTCCGGGCGGCTCCTATAGGGCGCCACAAACCGGGAACGCGCGATGCGTCGCGGCGATTGCCGGTCGGGTCGGAAGGCGTTTATCTGGAGGGCCGGATGGCTGGCGTTTTGAGTGACGAGATTGACGTTCTGGCCAAGGCTCGCCGGGCCATGCCGGGTGATTACGTTCCCAGTGATGACGAACCCTATATGGGCGAGGCGCAGCTCGACTATTTCCGCCGCCTTCTGCTCGAATGGAAGAAATCGATCCTGTCCGCGTCGGCTGGCACGCTTTCCGCGTTGCAGGACGGACCGTTGCGCGAACCCGATCTCAACGATCGCGCCTCGAGCGAGACCGACTGGGGTATCGAACTGCGCACGCGCGATCGCCAGCGCAAGCTGATCGCCAAGATCGATTCCGCGATGCGCCGGATCGACGAAGGCGAATACGGTTTCTGCGAGGTGACCGGAGAGCCGATCGGCCTGGGCCGTCTGATCGCCCGCCCGATCGCGACGATGACCGTCGAAGCGCAGGAAGCGCATGAACGCCGGGAAAAAATCTCGCGCGATATGTGAGTCAAACCTTTCCGCCCCGGACCATGCGGACTGTCCGGAAATGGCACGTTTGCTTGGTTAATCGGGGTGCGTTTAACGATTTCTTTGCCACATCCGTATAGGACGTGGAGAGGGAATCATGCGATTTGTCCAAGGTGCCGGCTCGGTATCCATTGCGGAGCATTTTCGGCGGTTTGCAGGAGTGGTCGGTTTCGCCGTGACAGAGCTTGAGCATCGTCAGATCGGGCGCGACAGCCTGTTCCTTATGGCGGATCTGCGTCTTGATGGCGTGGATGGCGAACACAAGGTCAAGGTCCGCAACCTTTCGGCTGGCGGGATGATGGCCGAAGGCAACGTCCGCGTGGTTGTCGGGAAACGGCTGGAAGTGAACCTGCGCAATCTGGGCTGGGTCGAAGGCGTCGTCGCCTGGATTCAGGAAAACCGCTTCGGCATCGCCTTCATCGAGGACATCGATCCCAAGGTGGTGCGCGCCACCGCCTCAGGGCCCACGGCGGACGAACTGACTCCCCGCTTCGTGCGACCGCCGCTGCCGACGCATGAGCGCGGCCGGATGCGCAAGATCTGAGTGGTATCGGCGTCCCGCGCCATTTGGCGTTCTCCGCCATGCGCACATTTCTCGGCTTTGACCGCTGACCACCTGATTGCCTTCTGCTAGGTCGGTATTGAAATGCCGCGTCTTTCCCGCCTTGCCCTGGCCATTGCCCTTGCCGCTTCGGCATCGGGGTGCGGCTGGCGCGGTGACGGTGCGCTCCAACTCGGCCTGGTGGGCGATTCGGATGCGTTCAAGGCGCAAGGCGTGCGGCTTTCTCCCGCCGGGCAGACATTGCGCGCCGCCACGGTGGAAGGGCTGGTGGGGTTTGACGCCGAAGGGCGGGTGGTGCCGGGGCTGGCCGATCGCTGGATCGTGACCGACGATGGCCAGAGCTATATCTTCCGCCTGCGCGACGGCACCTGGCCCGGTGGCGCCAGGATCGATGCCGAAGATGTCGCCGCTTCGCTGCGGCGCGCGCTGGCCGCCCTGCGCGGATCGCCACTGGGCCTCGACCTTGCCTCGATCGACGAGATCCGGGTGATGACCGATCGCGTGATCGAGGTTGATTTGCAAAGCCCGCTGCCCGATCTGCTGACCTTGCTGGCGCAGCCCGAACTCGGCCTTCCCCATGCGCGACAGGGCGGCGGCCCTATGGCGATGCAGCGCACCCCGCAGGGCGCGGTGCTGTCGCTTATCCCGCCCGGCAAGCGCGGGCTGCCGGCGCAGGAGGATTTCGCCCGCCGCGCTCGCTCCGTAATCGTCGAAGTAGCGCCCGCCGAAAAGGCAGTGGCCCGCTTCAACGACGGCTATATCGACGTTCTGCTGGGCGGCCGGATCGATTCCCTGCCGCTGGCGGGCGTCGGCGGACTGGTCCGCGGCAACGTGCAGATAGACCCCGTCAGCGGCCTGTTCGGATTGATGGTCGAAAACGCGCAGGGCTATCTGGGCGAGGCGGCCAATCGCGAGGCGCTGGCCATGGCGATCGATCGCGATGCGTTGCTGGGCGCGTTCAATGTCAGCGGCTGGTCGGGGACCACGCGGATCGTGGCCCCGGAAACGCCGGGCGATCTGGGCACCATCGGCGAACGCTGGGCCGGAATGGGGATCGAGCAGCGCCGGGCGGCGGCGGCGGAGCGCGTGGCGCGCTGGAAGGCGGCGGGCAACCCGCTGCCGGTGCTGCGCATCGCCATCGGCGGCGGTCCCGGTTCGCAGGTCGTTTTTGACCGGTTGCGCGCGGATTTCGCCGCCATCGGCCTTCAGGTGCAGCGGGTGGACGAAACCGCGCCGGCCGACTTGCGCCTGATCGATTCCGTCGCCCGCTATGGTCGCGCCACGTGGTTCCTGAACCAGTTGGCCTGCGCCGCACGGCGGCCGGTGTGCAGCCCGGCGGGTGATGCCCGGCTGGATGACGCGCGCGCGGCGAAAGATCCGCAGCAGCGCGCCGCCCTGCTGGCGGAGGCCGAAGCGGAAATAACCGCCGTCAACGGCTATATTCCCATCGCCCGTCCGCTGCGCTGGTCATTGGTGCGCAGCCGCGTGACGGGCTTCGCGCCCAACCCCTGGGGATGGCATCCCTTGCCGCCGCTGGCCCTGCTTCCCAAATAGGGGGCATGGCACAGGCATCCCGATCCCGCGCCCGTCCCGTGCGGATGGGCATCGAACTGCCCGGCACCGGTCGTGATCCGGCGTCGGTGCGTCAGCGCATCGAACTGATGGAGCATCTGCTCGAACGCAGCTTCGTGATCCCCGGCATCAATCGGCCGGTGGGCCTCGATGCGCTTGCCGGCCTGATCCCGGTGGTGGGGGATTTCGTGACGGCGGCGATGGGGGCGTGGCTCGTGTGGGAAGCGCGCAATCTCGGCCTGCCCAAATGGAAGCTGCTGCGGATGGGTGCGAATGTCGCGTTCGACGCATTGCTGGGTGCGGTGCCGGTTGCCGGCGACGCCTTCGATTTCCTGTTCCGCTCGAACACGCGCAACCTGCGCATCATCCGCAAGCATCTCGACCGCCATCATCCGCAGACGCGGATCATCGAAGGCTGATCGCGTCAGTAGTCAAACGCCAGCCATCAGAAGTCGATCGCGATTCCGTTCTTTTCCCAGTCGCCGAAGCGCGTGGGATCGAGCCCGTCGGGGTCGTCCGTCGGAACGGCCGCTTTCGGTTCCGGCACGGGCGGATTGGTCCAGTAGTCGGGCGGCGTGAAACCGGCCGGTCGCTTGGTCGCGCGGGGGGTGGGCTTGTCCATGCGCTCCATATCGACCTTCCCGGCGCCGAGTTCAATTGCCAAGCGCGGCCGGACGCGCGATAGGCGCGCGATGTCGCGTCCCCCCGTTCAAGACGATACGCCCGGCCTGCCGGTTCGCCGCGCCGCCCTGCGCCTGCTCGATGCCGTGCTGCGCCGGGGCGATCCGCTGGACCAGATCGCCCCCCCTGTCCTGCGCGGGATAGAGCGTGGGGACGATCGCGCGCTGGTTATGGCGATCACGCAGGAAACGCTGCGCTGGATGCAGGACCTCGACCGCCTGATCGATGGGGCCACGCGCCAGCGCTTGCCGGACGATTCCAAGGCGCGCACCGTGCTGCGGCTGATGCTAGCGCAAGCCCTGCGGCTGGAGCTGCCACCCCATGCCGTGGTGGCCACCGGCCTGCCGCTGCTCGCGGGTGGGCCGCGCCGGCTGGCCCATGGCGTGTTCTCGGCGGTGATCCGCGGTCCGGCAAAGCTGCCCGCGGCGCCAACTCTGCCCGCGCTGGTGGACGAACGCTGGCAAGCCGCCTGGCACAGCCGAGCGGGAGCGATCGCCACGGGCCTGGCCGATCCGCCGCCGATCGACCTGACCCTGCGCGATCCGGATGCCACCGCCGAGTGGGCCGAGCGGCTGGGCGGCGTCTCGCTGATCGCCCGCCATGTCCGCCTGCCGCGCGCGGGCGCGGTGGAAGCGCTGCCGGGGTTCGGCGAAGGCGCGTGGTGGGTGCAGGACCTTGCCGCCACCGTGCCGGCAAGGCTGCTGGGGCAGGGGGTCGGGCGGCGCGCGCTCGATCTCTGCGCCGCGCCGGGCGGCAAGACCATGCAACTCGCGGCTGCCGGCTGGCAGGTGACCGCGCTCGACAAATCTGCCCGCCGGCTTGATCGCCTGCGCGAAAACCTGAAACGCACCGGCCTGGAGGCACAGGTCGTTGCGGCCGACGCGCTCGCCTGGCAGCCGGAGGAGCCGTTCGACGCGATCCTGCTCGATGCGCCCTGTACCGCCACCGGTACCTGCCGTCGGCATCCCGATGTGCTGCACCGCTTGCCGGCAATCGAGGAACTGGCCGTGCTTCAGCGCTCGATGCTCGCGCGCGCGGCAGAATGGCTGCGCCCCGGTGGCGTGCTGGTCTATGCGGTCTGTTCGCTGGAGCCGGAGGAAGGCGAGGCGCAGGCCCGCGCCTTCACCGCGCTGGCGCCCGATCCCATCGCTGCCGAGGAGCTTCCCGCCGGCATCGCGCCGACGCCGGAAGGCTGGTTGCGCAGCGATCCGGGGATGCTGGCCGATGCGGGCGGCATCGATGGCTTCTTCGCCGCCCGTTGGCGCAAGGTCTGATGCTTACGCCTTGACCTTGTTGGCGAAGCTCTTGCGCAGCTTCATCAGCTTGGGCGGGATCACGGCCATGCAATAGGGATTGCGCTGCCCTTCGCCTTCCCAGTATTCCTGGTGGTAGTCCTCTGCCGGATACCATTCCGCCGGCCCTTCGATCGTGGTGACGACCGGCTCCGGGCGATCGGCCTGCGCGCGGGCGATGCCGGCTTCGGTTTCGGCTTGCTGCTCCTCGTCCAGCGGGAACACGGCGGAGCGGTACTGCGTGCCGATGTCGTTGCCCTGCCGGTTGAGCTGCGTCGGATCGTGCGTGGCGAAGAAGATATCGAGCAATTGCCCGTAGGAAATCGCATCGGGATCGAACGTCACCCGGATGGCTTCGGCATGGCCGGTGTTGCCCGAACAGACCTGCTTGTAGGTCGGGTTCGGCGTCACCCCGCCGATATAACCGCTTTCCACGTTGCTGACGCCGATCACGTCCCGAAATACCGCTTCAGTGCACCAGAAACACCCGCCTGCGAAAATGGCCTGGGCCATCGCTTGTCCTTTCCTGTTTGTATGCAGGCTAGATAGGAAGGCGACCGGCGCTTGTCATCGCTTCCCACTCGGCTACCTTGCGCGCGATCCCAACCGAGAGAGGAATTTGCGCGTGCGCACTGTCCTGACAGCCCTTGCCGCCAGCCTGACCATGGCGGTCGCCGGCCTGGTTCCCCAGACCTCCGTCCAGGCCGAAACGCTGGCCCCCGCCGCAACATCGCCGGCAATGGCGACGGTGCTGGCCGATCCGCGCCGCGATGGTGACCGTGCCCGCGATATCTGGCGTCACCCCGCCGAAACGCTGGGCTTCTTCCGCGTGCAGCCGGGCATGACGGTGGTGGACTACCTGCCGTCGGGCGGATGGTACACGCGCGTCCTGGTGCCCTACCTCGGGCCGCAGGGCCAGTATATTGGCCTCAATCCCGGTGTCGCCAACGCGCCCGAACGGACGAAGCAGGCCTTCGGCAACCTCGGCGCGACCTTCCCGGCGAAGGCGGCGCAGTGGACCGGCGTCCCCGCCGAGCGCATCCTGGCCTTCAATACCGACAGCCTGCCCGCCGATCTCGACGGCAAGGTCGATCGCGCGCTGATCTTCCGCGAAGTGCACAACATGTGGCGCGGGGGCTGGCTCTATCCCGATCTGCTGGCGATCCGCCGCCTGCTCAAGCCCGACGGCCTGCTTGGCATCGTCCAGCATCGCGCCCGGCCCGATGCCCCGGCCTCCTACACCGATGGCAGCAAGGGCTATCTGCGCGAAAAGGACGTGATCGCCATGGTCGAGGCGCACGGTTTCGAACTCGTCGGCAAGAGCGAGATCAACGCCAACCCCAAGGACCCGGCGAATCACCCCGCCGGCGTCTGGTCGCTTCCGCCCACTTTCTCGCAAGGGGATGCCGATCGCATGCGCTTTGCCGGCGTGGGGGAAAGCGATCGCATGACGCTGCTGTTCCGCAAGCGGCCCTGATCGCGCCGAGGTCCTGACCGTGGCGGCGCTTTGTCACAGTCTTGCCGTTGAATTGCAGGGCCGGGGGCAATAAGTCCCCGGCCATGAGCAAGATCACCGTCGCCGCCCTGCAACTCGCCCTCAACGCCGGCGAAGCGCAGAACATCGCCGCTGTCGCCGCGCTGGTGGAACAGGCCGCCGCGCGCGGGGCGCAGGTCGTCCTGCCGCCGGAACTGTTCGCCGGCCCCTATTTCTGCACGACGGAGGACGAAGCCCGCTTCGCGCTGGCCTATCCGCTGGATCAGGACCCTTCGGTGCGCGCGATGCGCCAGCTGGCGAAAGCGCTGGGCATCGCCATCCCCACCTCGTTCTTCGAGCGCGATGGCCATCATTACTACAACACGCTGGCGATGATCGGCCCCGACGGGGAGATCATGGGCATCTACCGCAAGAGCCACATTCCCGACGGTCCGGGATACGAAGAGAAGTTCTATTTCCGCCCCGGCAACACCGGCTTCAAAGTGTGGGACGTGTTCGGCACGCGCATCGGCGTGGGCGTGTGCTGGGACCAGTGGTACCCCGAATGCGCGCGCGCGATGGCGCTGATGGGGGCGGAACTGCTGTTCTACCCCACCGCGATCGGCTCCGAACCCTATGACGCCAGCTTCGATACCAGCCGCATCTGGCGCCGGGCCATGCTGGGCCACGCCGCGTCGAACTGCATGCCGGTGATCGCCGCCAACCGCATCGGCAGCGAAGAGAACGAACAGCGCTTCTACGGGCACAGCTTCATCAGCGATCAGTGGGGCGATTTCCTCGCCGAATACGGGGCGGAGGAAACCGGTGTGCTGGTGGCGGACATCGATCTGGCCGAAGCCGCGAAGCACCGCGCCGGCATGGGCTTCTTCCGCGATCGCCGCCCGCAGCTTTACGCGCGGCTGGCGCAGGACGTGTGACCGCTTCGCCGCCGCAGCGTTACCTGATCGCGCTGGGGGCCAACGTCCGCCACGCGCGGCATGGTGCTCCGGCCGCCGTTCTGCGCGCCGCGGTGCGCGCTCTCGCGGCGCAGGGGCTGGCGGTGGAGGCGGTTTCGCCCACGATTGCCAGCGCTCCGCTCGGGCCTTCGCGCCGGCGCTATGCCAACGCGGCGGCGATCGTGGCTGGCGATCTGATGCCTCCCGCGCTGCTGCGGCTGCTCCAGCAGATCGAGCTCGATTTCGGCCGCGTGCGACGCGGCCAGCGCTGGCGAGCGCGCACGCTCGATCTCGATGTGATCCTGTGGAGCGGCGGCGTCTGGCGCCAGGCACCGCGCACCGCGCCCGCGCTACGCATCCCCCATCCGGAATACCGCAAGCGGACGTTCGTCCTCACCCCGGCCGCCGCCATCGCCCCCGGCTGGCGCGATCCCGAAACCGGCTTGCGCATAAAACACCACAACGCCCGCTTGACCCGCCGCACCCCGCGCCCTAGGTGACCGGCCTTGGTCGGGCCCTTAGCTCAGTCGGTAGAGCAACTGACTTTTAATCAGTAGGTCGCTGGTTCGAATCCAGCAGGGCTCACCATTTAAAATCAATAGCTTGCTGGAGGGCGTGGTCAGCTGCGCAAAGTCGATAGCAACCACATGGCAACCACGCGGCAAGGCATCTCCGGGTACTCCAGGGTAAATGGTTAGCGCTTAGGAAGCGCCCTTTTTGCCTTTGTGGCCTTACTCTTGGGATGGCTAAATCCAGGCTCAAGTTCGTCACAATGCAGCCTTGATTTGATTCGTGTCATGCCGACATATCGCCAAAACGCGTTGAAGTACTTTGATGTCACACCATGCTTGTAGGCGTATGCCATTGCGTCGCCAAGATCAGCGCGCCGCTGCCGATCTGAGAGAAGCTTAGGCATTGCTAACTTCGGAGGGCTGTTTGCATTCGCGATGGCTCTCCCCACCGGTTTCATTGCCGGCAAAGCGTGCATCAAAAGCAGGCCCTGCTTAAAGGGTTGACGTGCGATGCTCGGCCCCCGTTTGTGCTTCCCATCCAAGTCCTTCAGCAACCGGGTTATGACTCGAGGTGTCTTCTCAATCACTCGTTTGAGATAGAGGTAGGTGGTCCTCCGCATCCAATCATCCGGATCTTCGATAGGAATCTGGCGTTTGTCATTGACGCGCTTTTTCTCCCCAACCCGCTTTAACCATTCCCGAAGCAGGCGCTGGCCGTCCCGAATGAACTTCCGTTCAGCAGCGATAGCCTTATTCGCTTTAGCCAACGCGGGCGTCGGGCGCGTGCCGTTGCCTTTCGTAACGAGTTTTGCCGGTTGTGTCATAATGTCCTCTCGATAGAGGACATTAATTCTCGTTACAATATGTCCTCTTGGAGGCGGACAATCCAGACTTCGCAGATTTATGTCCTTATATGATAGGACATAAAGAGATAAAATAATATCGTTATATTATATATATTTAGACCTAAAATCACAAAGACGAAAACCCATTCGGTAAACAATATCCGGAGCCCCGCGCGGGGCTCCGCTTTTGTAGCAACAGAATGGAGTTGAGTATGAAATCGAAGTTTGCACCAGCCAAGAATGTTGAAGCATTCCGGACTGCCCGTAGGAAGCGCAATGCTGCTGCAAAGCGGCGTGCGGAGAATCGCAAGATATCGGCCGAGCGGAAGGCAAAGCCTGATATCGTAGCTGCATTTGATGGCAAAGCGAATCTGCAGGCTGCCAGCCGGACAAAACATTCCGCTGCGGAACGGATCGAAACGGTCATGCAAAGTAAGGCCGATTGCCGAAAGGAGCTCACCAGGCTGTATGCGTTGGTAGCCAAGCTGACCGCATCGGTTGAGAGCGAAACGCCAAGGCCGCATTACGTTGACGAAAAGGCCCTTGCCGCCATGTGGGGGGTGTCGGTGAAGTTCCTTCGAAATTTGCGTTCCAAAGGTGATGGACCGATGGTGACCTACTTTGGAAGAAATGTTCGGTATCGACTGAAGGATGCTCGGGCATATGCAGCCGAGAATGCCTTCGCCAGCCGCACTGCAAGGCAACACGCGATCAAGGTGTAAACTCGGCGCATCATCGGAGGGGGCCAATGCCCCCTCCGAATTGGTCGACACATGCAATATACGCAGGTGGGCAGCCTAAAGGGGCCAACTTCCTAGGTCTGACGCTCTCCAGAGCTTTGCTGATGCTCTGGAGCTACACCTGCATTGGCGGGATTTTTCAAAATGCGGAAATACCCAAAGAGGTCTCCCCGGGACACTTTGCATCACCAGCAGCAGAAGGCAGAAGCATTCCTTAACCGTGTCCTTCATGGGGTGGAACTTATCAAACCACCTTTGCTCGGGCGTCGAAAGTTGCATGCTCTGCTAGGTGTCAATGAATGCCGTGCCGATTTGCGTCTGTGCGATGTATCGGCAAGAAAGAAGAGTGCCGAAATACTCTTCGACGTCGTCGGCGGTTTGAGGGCTAGATTTGATAGCTCTGGCGTCCAGTTCCGCCATATCACGTTTATCGATGATATCGGCATAACGTCCGACCGCTATCCGCTCCTGAGATTTTGTGCTCTGAAGCGCAAGGTGGACAAGGCCATTCGAACTCTGGGTTTGTCAGCGCTTGTCTTCATCGAGATACAGCCTCTCTTGAACTACCCTGCACTTGGTGAAGGGCGCACGCTGATGTTGCATGCTCACGCTCTATGTTGGGGCTCGACATCTCGCCGGGCTTACAGGTCCGCGAAGAGGGCGCTCAACCAATCAAGATCTTGGCAAAATAAGTTCGGGGCCGAACCTGTGAAAGATCGTCACCTGAGAAAATTTGACGATGTCCTTCGAATCGCCTGCTATGTGGCAAAGCTTCCGCACGACGGAAAAATTCGTGTACCCGTCGGCGAGGACAAGTGGCGCTTCCGTCCGACATTGCAGGGCTATCCCAATCGGTTGGCGCTCAGGATCGCCGAAGGCCTCTCGCACTATTCCATTTTCGACGCTGTTTTTAGTGTAGGAGAGGGAAGGTTTTATCGGCTGGATTGGAAGCGGCAGTTAGTCGATTGGCACCAAAAGAGATTGCTTCGCTATGGGAAAGGTCGCCGCTTTGACCTAGCCGATTTTTGGCAGCGAAGGCATAGGAGTGGCCGTTTTGGCTACGACAAGCCGTTCAGCGTGGATTAGTTGCTAAGCGCAGTATGTCCGTGATGGGCGATACACGATGATACTCTGTGTTTCGCCCATCAAGCTTGAGAGTTCTGGAGTGTTTACTGAAGCTGATAACGAAGGACTCTGACTTACTCCAGCCGTCTGGCGCGACAGGGAAGGGCACCTTGGTTGCCGTCGTTCAACGTAGATTTGAAGCGGTTCGATAGCGGTCATTTGAAGTGGGATGCCTTTGCAGTGGAGATCGCGCCGGTCGGAGACACGGGTGTGGCAATACCGACATCACCCGTTATGAGGCGGCTACCACAAGCTCAGGCAATTCAGGCAGACCAATGGCCCGCAAACATTCGAAGCACGGCCCTTATGAGGACCTCCATCAGGACGAAGAGGCTCCCGAGGCCGTGGTGCTCTGCTGGCTCTGTGGCCGACCGACCGGCAAGACCATTGTCTGGCACCACCCCGTGCCCAAGAGCCGGGGTGGGCGCGATGTGGTTCCCATGCACCCCATTTGCCAGCAGACGCTGATCACCAATTTCACCAATTCCGAACTGCAGCGCCACGGCATGGAAGTAGAGGGTCTGCTCGCCAACCCGGCCGTGCGCAAATTCGTCGATTGGGTAGCGAATAAGGACCCCGATTTCACGTCCACCATCGCCAAGAAGAAGCGCTGATCCGGCTGCGCTTTCGGCATCCGCCACAAAAGCGGCTGTAACGAGGTCATTTCGCGATGCTGATAGCCCTTTACTTACGCCTTCATTCGAATGACCAGTAGAACGAAGGGGTAAGAAATGACGTTATCGATCGAGGCAACCATTTCCGGCAAAGTCGGCTTTGCCTCGCATCAGAACTCGGCGCCAGTCATCCGGGATCTCATCATCCGCAACGGGGGCGACAGGCCAGTTGACGGATGCCGCGTGATCTTGCGCGCGGACCCACCTTTTCTGGCCGAAAAGACCTGGCGCATCGATCGAGTTTCCGCGCTGGATGAGATCGTCATTTCAGATCGCGACGTCCATCTCAACGGCACCCTGCTGTCGGGGCTTACCGAGGCGATGACTGCCTCCGTGATTCTTACACTGCTGGACTCCGCCGATCATGAACTTGCATCGGCCCGCCAGCCGTTGGAACTTCTTGCTCATAACGAGTGGGGCGGCGTGGGTGAAATGGCCGACCTAATCCCGGCGTTCGTCATGCCGAATGATCCCGCTGTTGACCAAATTCTCAAAGCAGCGTCCGACTGCCTGCGGCGAACCGGCAAACCCGATACGATCGATGGGTATCAAAGTCGGGAGCGGACCCGGGTGTGGCAGCTAGCCGCCGCGATATGGTCGGCGGTGGCGGGACTTCGGCTGTCCTATGCCCTGCCGCCAGCCAGCTTCGAACGCAGCGGGCAGAAGATCAGAACGCCGTCCCAGATTCTGGACGGCCGGATGGCCACCTGCCTCGACACGACCCTGCTTTTCGCTGCCGCTCTGGAGCAGGCAAGCCTTAATCCCCTGGTGATCCTCACCAAGGGCCACGCCTTCGTCGGCGTGTGGCTTCAGCCGACCGAGTTCAGCTCGCTCATCATTGATGAAGCGGCGGCAATTAGACGGCGGTTCGACCTCGATGAACTTATCGTCTTCGAAACGACGCTCATCACCCAGGATCACCCGCCCAGTTTCTCACAGGCTATCGCCGCTGGCCACGGGAAGCTCAACGAAAGGTTAGATGAAGAATTCGAGATGGCGGTCGATGTCCGCCGCGCCCGGATGCAGAAAATCCGGCCGCTGGGCGTTGCCCTAACGCCGAAGGAACCGACGGAGCGGGCCATATCGGTGGCGGAAGCGGTCGAAGAAGCTCCCTCCCTTCCGTCATTTGACTCTGACGTCGTGGAGGAGGTTGTCACGCCCGGCGGCCGGGTGCGCCAATGGCAACGCAAACTGCTTAACCTGACGACTGCGAACCGGCTTCTGCATCTCTCCGATACTGCAAAAGCTGTGCGTCTCTTTTGCCCTGATTGCGGCAGGCTGGAAGACCTGCTCGCCGCAGGCAAGAAGGTCCGCATCCGTCCCATGCCCGATCTCGATACCGGCGACCGCGACGAGGAACTCTACAATCAGCAAAATACCTCCAGCCTACGGCGGGAGGTCGCGGCGGAGGCGCTGGACCGGAATGAGGTGCTGGCGCTCATCCCTAGGGACAAGCTGGATGGCCAGCTTGTCGACCTCTACCGCAAGGCCAATTCCGATATTGAGGAGGGCGGCGCCAACACGCTTTTCCTCGCGATCGGCTTCCTCAAATGGAAGAAGTCAGACAAGGAAACGAAGGTCTACAGGGCACCGTTGATTCTCTTGCCGGTCAAGCTGGAACGCAAAAGCGCCCTTTCCGGCGTGGTAATGGTCCAGCACGAGGATGAACCCAGATTCAACCTCACTCTGCTGGAGTTGCTCCGGCAGGATTTCGAGCTGACCATTCCCGAACTCGAGGGGGAGCTTCCGCGCGATCACTCCGGCATCGATGTCGCCCGGATTTGGCGCTCCGTGCGCCATGCGGTCAAGGAAATGCCGGGCTTCGAGGTCGTAGAGGACGTGGCGCTGGGAACCTTCTCCTTCGCCAAATACCTCATGTGGAAAGACCTCGTGGATCGCGAGGCACTGCTGCGCGAAAGTCCGTTGGTACGGCATCTCATAGATCGGGATGGCGCGGTGAATCTCGATCAGGGCGGATTGCCGCGTGTCGAGGATCTGGACCGGGATATCACGCCGGCCGAGCTGTTCACCCCTCTGCCGGCCGACAGCTCCCAGATACGGGCCGTGATCGCCTCGGCGCGCGGCCATAATTTCGTGCTGGACGGACCTCCGGGCACCGGCAAGTCGCAGACCATTGCCAACATGATCGCACACAATCTGGCACTTGGCCGGCGCGTTCTGTTCGTTGCGGAAAAGAAGGCGGCGCTGGATGTCGTCCACCGGCGCCTGACGGACAAGGGGCTGGCGCCATTCTGCCTCGAACTGCACTCCGCCAAGGCCACCAAATCGGCTGTCCTGAGGCAGCTCGGCACAGCTTGGGATACTCGCGATGAAATGTCGGCGGCCGTTTGGGACATGCGCGCGGGTCAGGCGAAATCGCTTAGGGACCAACTGAACGAAACCGTCGCCCTGCTCCACCGGCAGGACTACAACGGCTACACCATCCATCAGGCGATCGGCCGCGTCGTCCGCGACGGCAAGGAATACACGCCTAAATTCAACTTCCCGCCCACAGCCCGCCATTCGAAAGCGGACATGGATGCGATGCGCGATGTCGCGCGGCGTCTGGGCATTGCCTATCAGGCCGTGAGCGACCTTCCGGTCGAACTGGATGGCGTAACCCATGCCGATTGGACCAACGGCTGGCAGGAACAGATCGTCGCGTCCGCCCGCGCGCTGCCGGCCGTCCTCGACGATTTCGAGGAGGCGGTGGCGGGGCTGGCAAAAGCCAGTCAGCTTCCGACTAATGGAGACAGCCGGCAGGATGGCAAACGGCTGATGGTGCTGGCCAATGCGTGCTTGGCCGCGCACGGGCACGATCTGCGTTTCGCGTTCAGTCCCGACATGGCCGAGAAGGTCGAGGCGGCTCGAAAGGGAATCGATTTCGTCGAGGCATACCTCGCGGAGGAGCGCGCGCTGAGCGCCAGCTATGCTTCCGAGGTGGCGAGGCGGCTCGATCTCGAGGGACTGCGGGAGGCCTGGACGCAGGCTGGCACGAAGTTCTGGTTCCTCTCGGCGCTGGCGAAGCGCAAGGTGGCGCGGGGCCTTGCCCAGGCTGGCGGCGCGACTGGCAAGGTCGATCCGGAAAGCGACCTGCCACATCTGACCGCAATGCATGATCTGCTGGAACGGATCGAGGCGCTGGCCGGAAAGGCCGCGGCGGTACCCGGATGGCACGGACTGGCCACCAAGAGGGAGGATGTCGAGGTCGCGATCCAGCGGGGCGAACAACTTCGCCATTCGCTTGCCGCCGAGGCCTACGGGGCAGATGATCTGATAGCCCTGCGGGGCGCTGTGGCCCGCTTGGTCGTGGACGCCAATGAACTTCTTGGACCTGACGGCGCCATTGATCGAGCGGCGAAACGCCTTGATCGGGCAACGGCCGAGATGGCCGAGGCTGTGGAAGCGTTCGACCGCCTGAGCCGTGCGGAAAGCGAAGCAGGTCTGGCGGAGCTTCGTGCCCGCGCCTCTGTAGTTGTCGCGCAAGAGCGGCGCTTGCGGGACTGGGCGAACTGGCAACGTGTCGTCGAGGAAGCGATCCGGCTCGACCTGTCGCCACTGGTGGAGGGACTCGAAAACGAGGACTTCGCGGTTGCCGACGCTGTGCGCGAGTTCGAGACCGGCTATGCCAGATGGTTCGCGTTCCATCGCATGGACGCGGAACCCCTGCTGCGGAACTTCATGCCGGGCGAGCATGCCGACCGCATAGAACGCTTCCGCGACATCGATGACCGCATGAGCGAACTGGCTTCGCAGTATATCCGGGCAAAGATCTGCGGGTCGATCCCGGACAAGGAGGGTGTCGGCAAGAACAGCGGCTATGGCGTCCTGCGCCACCAGCTTCAGCTTCAGCGCCCAAGCAAGCCGATCCGGCAGTTGGCGAGCGACATGGGCGACGCGTTCACGCGCCTTGCCCCGTGCATGCTGATGAGCCCTCTGTCGATCGCGCAATATCTGCCGCCGGATCAGGCGTTGTTCGACATCGTGATCTTCGACGAGGCGTCGCAGATTACCCCCTGGGACGCCATTGGCGCCATGGCGCGAGGCAAGCAGGTCATCATCGCCGGCGATCCGCGTCAGATGCCGCCCAGCAACAATTTCGAGCGGCAGGGCAACTCGGTTAGCGATGACGACGATACCGAGGAGGACATGGAGAGCATCCTCGACGAGTGCCTTGGCGCCGGGGTGCCCCAGATCAACCTCGACTGGCACTATCGCAGCCGGCACGAGAGCCTGATCACCTTTTCCAACGTCCGCTATTACGAGAACCGTCTGGTCACTTTCCCCGCCCCCGACACTAGGCCGAGTGCCGTCAAGTGGCGCCGCGTCGACGGCGTTTTCGCCAAGGGCAAGGAGCGCACCAATGGAGTCGAGGCCCAGGCGATCGTCGACGAGGCCGTGCGCCTGCTGCGCGATCCCGCCTTTGTCGACGAGCGGGGAAAAAAGCTGAGCCTTGGCATCATCACCATGAACATCCAGCAGATGAAGCTGGTGGAAGACCTGCTCGACAAGGCCCGAAGCAGATATCCGGCCATCGAGAAACACTTCAATCCGGATGCCACTCTGGAACCGGTGTGCGTCCGCAATCTGGAGACCGCGCAGGGCGACGAGCGTGATGTCATCCTGCTGGGCGTCAGCTTCGGCCCCACCGAACCCGGCGGGAAGACCATGTCGATGAACTTCGGCAAACTGAACCCCAACGGCGGCTGGCGGCGGCTCAACGTGGCGGTCACCCGGGCGCGGCGCGAGATGCAGGTGTTCACCTCGTTCGACCCCGGCATGATCGATCTGACCCGCACCAATGCCGACGGCGTGCGCGATCTCAAGGCGTTCGTCGAGTTCGCCCATCGCGGCAAGGACGCTATCGCGTCGGCTGACCGGGGATCACAGGGCGGTTATGACTCGCCTTTCGAGGAAGCGGTGGGCCAAGATCTGCAGCGACGGGGCTGGCAGGTGGTTCCACAAGTGGGCGTCTCGAAGTTCCGCATCGATCTCGGCATCGTCCATCCCGACTGGCCGGGTGATTTCCTGGTCGGCGTCGAATGCGATGGCGCGGCTTACCATAGTGCCGCGACGGCCCGTGATCGTGACAAGGTGCGCGCGGCCATCCTGGAAGGATTGGGCTGGAAGCTGCTGCGCATCTGGTCGACCGAGTGGTGGTTCAACCGCGAGCGGGCCGCGGATCAGCTGCATCAGGCCCTGCTTCATGCACTGGAAGAAGACCGCAAGGCCAGAGCCGAGGCCGCCGAAACGGAAGCGGCTCAGGAAGATGCGGAGTCCGAAGACGCGGCAGGAGATGCGCGCGATGACTTCACTCAAGACGAGGAAGCCGTTGTTTACGCGAAGCAGGCTACGGTCGACGACCTCCTGCCCATGGCGTTTCCGTCGGCATCAGGCTCGGAACCCGGGGTATTCAGGTTTACCGATTTCGGTGAACTGACCAGCCTTATCGACGCTGCCACCTTCTATGAGCCCAGCTACTATCCGACCTTGCGCAAGCTGGTCGCTCGAGTTGTTGAAGCCGAAGGCCCCATCGCCGAAAGCCAACTGGTGAACCGGATTGCCAGAGCTCATGGCTTCCAGCGCTCCGGGAGCCGGATTCACAACAGGGTGATGCACCTTGCGCGCCAGCAACATCACGTGGCGTCGGACGGTGGTCGCGAGGCATTCATATGGAACAGCGTGAAGGCGCTGGCCATGGGGGTGACCGCCCGGTTCCCCGCCAGCGAGGATCACATCAGGCAGATAGAGGATGTTGCTCTCATTGAACTACGCGCGACGGGTTGCGATGATCCCGTTGAGATCGCTCGCATGTTCGGGATACGCAGACTCAGTGCATCCGCGCGAGCGAGGATTGAGGCAGCAATTGGTCACAAACTGACTTAGGCCTGCGCCAGCACGAAAGGCAGATTGTGGCCTTCTGCGTTTCCAAATCCGCCGTTTCGGAATGACCGCAGCAGTTGCCATTGAATCGAAGCGGTGAGCCATCAAGGGCGTGAATTCATGTATTGAAAACGAGCATTTTCAATACAGGGAAGTGCGCCGTTTCGAAAAGTAGCTTGCTCCTAATTTCGATACAATACATAATTCGAGACACATTTTCAATACAGGTGTGTCATGTCGCGCGTATTTGCATATTGCCGTGTCAGCACGGTTGAACAAACCCACGAAAACCAGGTTCTCGAAATTCAGGCTGCGGGTTTCCAACTCGAGCCGAGACACATCGTCGCTGAAACGGTTTCGGGCTCGACACCAGCCATGGAGCGGGAGGGCTTTCGCAAGCTAATCGTTCGGCTCGACTGGCATGACGTGTTGGTCGTGACCAAGCTCGATCGTCTGGGGCGCAATGCGATGGATGTTCGCGCCACGGTCGAGAAGCTCGCTGAAATGCGTGTCCGCGTTCACTGCTTGGCATTGGGCGGCGTGGACCTGACGAGCCCCGCCGGCAAAATGACCATGGCGGTGATCGCCGCTGTGGCTGAGTTCGAGCGTGACCTCTTGGTCGAACGAACCCAAGCGGGCTTGTCGCGCGCGAAGGCGCAAGGGAAGAAACTGGGTCGTCCTAGCGCTTTGACGGTTGAGCAGCAGCAAGCGGTCCGCAGGCGGCGCAAAGAGGGGGCATCGCTTGGCGAACTCGCCAAGGCATTCGGGGTTAGCCGTTCCGCAATTCAGCGTGTTGAACAGGCGCAATGAGTGAGCCCCGGATGATGGTATGCTCTTGGTTCATGGTAGGACGTTGTTGTGCTTCTTGTCGCTCTCGATGATGCCGTGGTTTCCCTTACCGATTTGCCCATGGTAGGACAGGATGGCAGACTTACGGCCCCCGGTGGTGGCCGTGGTTTCCCTACCGATTTGCCCATGGTAGGACTCCGCGATCGACACCAGCACCGGCGGCACGGCCGTGGTTTCCCTACCGATTTGCCCATGGTAGGACACCGGTCGATACTTGCGGCGTCGAGTTGCGCGCCGTGGTTTCCCTACCGATTTGCCCATGGTAGGACACGCATTGCAGCGCTGAAACCCTGCTTTGGCCGTGGTTTCCCTACCGATTTGCCCATGGTAGGACATCCGCATTCGCGAGGTCAAGGTCAACCAGGCCGTGGTTTCCCTACCGATTTGCCCATGGTAGGACCGGGGCGTGGTTCCCTGCCGCCGCCGCTGTGCCGTGGTTTCCCTACCGATTTGCCCATGGTAGGACACAAGGCCTTTGCGCTGGGTCGCCTCAAGAGCCGTGGTTTCCCTACCGATTTGCCCATGGTAGGACGTGCGATCTATGCCGACACAGCGCAGAAGAGCCGTGGTTTCCCTACCGATTTGCCCATGGTAGGACGCGATGGCTTGACGGAGGGTCATCACCACGGCCGTGGTTTCCCTACCGATTTGCCCATGGTAGGACTCCGGAGGCAGTATGACGGCGCACGCCATAGCCGTGGTTTCCCTACCGATTTGCCCATGGTAGGACTGCTCGACGGTAACGGATTGGTTCTGCTGTGATTTTCGTGGAAATACTCCACCGAAATCACAGCAGAACCATCTGGGATGGCCCGACTTGTTCAGTTTTTGCCGCGGTCCCTAACATCAATTCCATTCTGCCATACTGCTTGTCCGTAACCTGGAGCGTCCTCACGCTGCCTTCCTTGGGCAGGCTGCTTCGCACCCGGCGGATATGCTTATCCACAGCATCTTGCCCCCGGCAGACCCTCGCGTAAACCGAAAGTTGCAGCATCATGTAGCCGTCCTTCTTGAGGAACTGGCGAAATTGGCTGGCTCGCCGTCTCTGCGGTTTTGTTTTCACCGGCAGGTCGAAGAATACCATCAACCACATGAAGCGTACCTCGTCGGCCTCCATGCTTAGTTGCGCCGGGCCAGCGGAAGCGCCGGTGTGTTTAGCGGTGTGGCGTTGCCGGCTTCGATCGATCTGACCAGGCTGGCGGCGACCGCCTCTGTTGCTGCAAGAATCGTCAAGCGCTCTTCGCCGATCGAGGTGTTCTCGCTCAGGATGCCCGCCATATGGCGGCGATCCTCGACGTCCATCTCGTCGCGTTCTTCGGCGGTTACCCGTGCACGGGCCATTCGATCGACGACCGGTCGGAATGGTTCAATGAGATCATCGACAAGATTGAATGGGTTTGTTCTGGATCTGTGATGAATGCCGAAGGCGGGAAGCAAGCCGGATGCAGCGCAGGACCGTGCAAGAGCGGCGCGGACCACAGCATATCCGTAATTCAGCAGGCCATTTCGCCGGTCTTCGTCATGGCGCCGGAATCCTTCGAAAAGGCGCTGCCAATAGGCACGGGCAGCCTGGGCCTCCAGGTTGTCAGGATCGCCCGAGCCAACCCGTCCCGCCATGGCGGACAGAGCGGTTGCATGATCACTTCCAATTCCGCGCAGGACGGCGGCTTGGTTTTCAATCTTGGCGGAAACGAGCTTTTGCCACAGCCGCTTTTTCAGCGGCTGGCTCATCCCGATCTGAGCGTGGGCGATGGCGGCTTGCGCATGATGCTGGTGGAATGACATGAGCATTCCAGCCGGATGGTGTTTCGCGTCTGGCACCACCATCGCAACACCGTTTTCCGCCAAGGCGCTTAGCAGGGAGCCGCTTACGGAGACTTGCGGAGTATCGAGAATTATCCAGGCGATGTCTTCGACCGGGAAGGTGAGCACCTCATCGCTATCTTCAGGATCGACAACGATCTGACGGCTGCGATGCGTCAGTCTGGCGGGATTGGAGATGTGCAGACCACGCCATGCCATGTGCGGACCTCGGATTTCACTTCGGAACGCACGCCGAAGCGATCCACATTATATTTCGAAAATCTTTTTAGGGTCTTTACACCCGAGCTCTTTTCAACTGGCTTGAGTGTATGGTGCTCATAGATCTTCAGAGCTGCCACAGATCGATCAAACGACACCACGTATCCAGCAACCACCCGACCGTCCCGCTTCTCGATCTCAACATAGCTTCGATTATAAATGCTCATCTTGAAGATATGATCGGAAGTAAGAGACTTCTCTTGGCCGTCCGTCGTCATGAAGGCTGCCGGAGGAGTCTTGCTATGAACCTCATGTGGGTAAATCGGCACTAGGTAGAATTCGTCCTCTCCCTTCTTGTTTGGCAAGGTGAACACATCGATTCGAACAAATTCCCCTCGGTCAGCGACGCCACCGCGAACGCCCACGGCTGGCTTCTTCTCTGTAGCGAGGCGGACCTTTAGAATGGGGTGACGTGGTGCGTCGGGCTCTTTCGAAACGGGTAGCCCAAGTGGAGGATTTTCCACGGGACGCCCCCTTTCGATCCAGTTTTCGATTGCCTCTGCGACCGCGAGGTTGCGTTCACGATCCTTCAGCATTGAAAGTTGCTTCAAAGCCTTGGCCTTGGAAAACTTACCCTTTTCCATGCCAAGGTCGATCACAGCCTTCCGTTCATAGACGATAAGCGCGCCATCGCGCTCCTTAACTTGGCGGATGGTTGCGGCGTGACCCTCGCCGCGCGCACGTCTCCGTTCCGGCCTTGCGACAAAAACACTGTCATATGCTTCCTTGACCTCCCGGCGGAAGCTGGCGGCATCGCCCCATGGCGGATCAACCTGGCGTAGCGGGCGGGCAAGGCCTTTCTGTTCCCATTCCTGATAGGACCGGGTGAGCCGCTGCACTTCCCATTCTCCGATCGCAGCAACGACGAGTGCATCGAGAGCGTGGTGGCGGGCATCCTCGACGCGCTTGCCGTCAACCTTTTTCAGGGACTCGACGCCCCACGCATGGCGCAGGGCTGAGGTCAGCCCGCCCGGCCGCGTGAACACTCGGCGGTTGCCGCCTTTTTCCTGCCGGTCACCTTCCGGGTAGAAAAGCTTCACTGCTTCGGCGAGCAGGCGCGATGCATAACGAGTGTCATTCAGGTTGCGTGTGCGGAAGCGTTCTTCCGCCTCCTTCGCGTTCTTGAGGACGTAGTTGCGCTTCTTCGCGCCCCGGAACGCGGTGTTCCCTTCGATCCGGGCTAGAAAGGTATTCCAGGCATCCTCGCCTTGCGATGACATG
This sequence comes from Novosphingobium sp. UBA1939, assembly GCF_002336885.1. Taxonomy (NCBI): domain Bacteria; kingdom Pseudomonadati; phylum Pseudomonadota; class Alphaproteobacteria; order Sphingomonadales; family Sphingomonadaceae; genus Novosphingobium; species Novosphingobium sp. UBA1939. The sequence goes on from NZ_DDFB01000111.1 coordinate 30,464, forward strand.
ATCCATTCGAAGGGTGTTTGCCCCTTCTTCTCCTGATTTGCCCGCGCAGTGCAGAGCACCTTGTTGGAGTAGCTGTCATCCCCGAACCGCGACCATGGAAGGATATGGTCGACCTGATGGCTGTTGTCGGTTGCAATGATCGCCGTCGCTGGAATCGCTTTGTCCGTGTATGGGCAGCGCCCGGCCTGTTCCTTCCATAGACGGTAACGCAGCAACGTATCGCCGTTCACGTCCTCAATGCCCAGCAGCTCGCGGACTTCATCGCGCTGGCGTTCGCGCTCTGCCGTATTCTTGTCGATGCCGCGCTTGATCTCGTTGCGCTTTTCAAGGCTGTTGCCGACATCGCGCGCTATCTCGATGTGCACAGCATCGGGCAAACCCCAGCGATTGCGCATCGCCCAAAGCTGCTTCAGCCCTTCAGTGAGGGATTTTCGCGCGACGGGATTGGCTATTTCGTCGCCCATCGATTTGACCAGCGCATTGAACCCCGCCTTGTCCGCTACCTGCTCGCGCTTCGACCAGCGGGACGCCGCATGGTCATATCCGACGGCCTCGCAAGCCTGATCGTAACGCAGCCCCGCTTCGAGGTGCGGGATCAGTGCGCGCGCCGCCTTTGCGGAGATATGACCCGCCCCCTTGAACCGCGAAAATGCAGCAAGGTCTTCCAGCAGCGCGTCCACCGCTGCGGCGCGAAGGCCGAGCTTGCGCAATTCCTCGCCAATCTTGTCAGCCGTTTCGTGAAAGCTGATGATATGAGCGATCTGGTCAAGCTGCTCCGGCTTGTCCTGTAATTCCACCCAGAGCACTTCGCCAAGCGCGTCGCGCAGCTTCCTGGTACCGTGCATCGCCTCGCCGGTGCGCGCTGCGATGTCTTGCGCTTCTTCCTCCGGCTTGAATGCGGTGAATCGCTGATCCGCTGGCAACCCGATCCGCTTGCGCACCTCCTTGACAGAGAGCTTGGCCGTTTTGCCCAGATCGCCCGTCGCCAGTCTGACCTCCTCAGGCGTGAGCGGGCGCTCACCCTCCGGCGTAGTAATGCGCAAGTTCACCAGCTTGCCGAGCAGGCGGAACTTTTCGAAAGACGGGGCAAATCTGGCGGCGCGCTTCTCCTTGGGCTCGAACTGGCACATGCCGACCAGCTTTTCGCTGTCCTGCATTTCCAACTGGCGAAAAGCGATGGCAGTGAACTCAGCTTCAAGGGCGGTTGAAGCCGTATCATTGCCCAAGCGACGCTGCGCTTCGAACAACTTTCCGACCTCATGGATCAGATCATCACGGCTTTGGGTGCGGTCAAACAGTCCATCGCGATTGCGCTTGCGATCACGGAAATCTGCATCGCGGCCAAACATCTCGCCAACGGTTCGATAGCGGCCGAGCCGCTCGCGGGTCGCCTCCAGCGCCCTGAGCATCTTCTGATCGTCGCCGGCGGTATTCGCCTCCTTGCCCTTTCTGGCCGATTTGAACCCACGTCGCTTGGCGATGTGCCCCAGGGCAACGGCGAATTCGGCGGGGGAAAGTGGCTTGTCCAGCCCTCGCGCGCGCAGTTCCCACGGATCAAGTCCGGCGCGCTTCAGAGCATCCGGTTCGTTGCCAGCCAGCAATCCGCGCTGGGTAAACAGGCGGCGGATTTCTGCCATCCGCTGCGCGCGACGACGGATGACCCGGCGCAGCAGGCGGTTGCCGCGTCTGACCTGGTTGGTGGGCGTCCGTTCCTTGTCGGTTTCGGGAACATCGAACATCCATGATCCCATGGCGACAATCTCGCCGGATGAATCACCGGAGGTGGGATGGCGCAGCGCGGCCCACCCACAAGATGCAATGCCCAGATCGATACCAAACACGAGGCCGTTCATTACTTTCCCCTTTCTTTCGAAAGAAGCGCCTTGACCCGGCAAGGTCAATCGGCAATCGTGATTGCGGCAAATCGGTAGGGAAGCCACGGTAACAGAGCTTCACTGTGAAGGATCATCCCGAAGGGGAAATTCCTTGTTGGAGCACTGATACAGAGGCTTCTGTATTCACAAGACCCTCCCTGGGTTACCGGGGAGGGTTTTGTTGTTGGAGAGCGAAGTAGCAGTCACATCTCCCAGGTGTCGCCGTTGCTTTGAGCTTTGCCTGACGCGATGTTTCTTTGCCGGTATCGATGATACGCGACTTCGCCAGCAAGGATGATGATGCCGCAGCTGACCGGCCCCATCACCGAACGCACGTGGCGCGATACCATCGGGGGCAAGGCAAGGCCATCCACGAGCACTTCGATGGCGATGATGAAAACGGCAACAGCCAAAATCTTCCATGCCGGGGGGCTTGTGACCATGGCGTGCAAGTCCGGTCCAAGGAGACCTTCGCGCGCCCATCGGGCCAGTAGAAGAGGTATGGCCAAGATTAGGGTCAATCGTGCGGTGTCCGGACTATGCATCTGTATGCTGGCGATGCTTGCGATCAACAAGGCAAGGATAGCATATGGCATCGCTCTTTCTCCTGCGTTCGTGCGCCATGGGGGACAAGGGCGCAGCTTTGCGCGTTGGCATCACACCCGTTGCCCGGCATCACTGCCTTTTGCCTTCGATGCGCCGCTGGTTCTCCGCCAGGATGTCGGCGTAGGGCCTGCCATTGATCTTGAAGCGCCCGATCAATTCGCGGCTGGTCATGCCGGTGCCCTCGAGCGAGTCCGGGAGATCCTCGAGGCTGACCTGATAGCCTTCGCCCGTGCCGGTGATGCGGAAGTAGAAGCGATCCATCGTGACGCTGTAGGCCCGGCCGTCGCGGCCGACCTTGATCAGGTTGTACGACGCCGCGCACACGACAAAGTTTGCCCCCGTCACGGCGGGGTGTGGCACGCCCAGATCGCCATACTGCCCATCGCTGCCGATGATGACGCGGGCGAAGGGATAGTTCTGCGACCACGCGCCGACCAGATCGGCGGCCACCTTGCGCATGCGGCTGTCGAGACAAAGGTCCGCGGCCTTGGCGGGACTGATGGCGCTGGCCGGCTGTAGCCCTGCGGCGAGAACGGCCAAGGTGCTCAAGAGCATCGGCATGTCCTCCAGCGCCAGTCAGTTGCTATGCGGCGCATAGAGGTCGTCCTCGGTCGGCTCGGCAGGACGGGGCGTCGGCCGCCCCATCGGTCCGGAGTTGGCTGGCTGCTGTGGCGCCTGAGGCTGCAACTGGGGGCGCTGGCTTCGGACGGCATTCACCGGGCCTTCAAGAATCTGCCCGGTGAGAAGCGGTTGATCCTTGACGAAGACCATGACGTCACCGCTTTGATCGGCGGTTGGGCGCAACGTGAACTCGATCGACGTGGCATCGCTGTCCCCGTAGTCGAGCTTTCCAATGCATCTGATCTCGTGAATGTCATCGCGTATGTCATCCATCGTCACTTGCGTGATCACGGTCGTGGCCATGCGCTCGGCCTTCCTCAATTCGGCGGGCGTCAAGCCGAACGGTTCTGGCCGCAGCCCATCGGGCAGGAGGATGTTCCGAACCGTCTCGATTATTCCGGAGTCGGCACAGGCCCGGCTATCGCCATCCATGACCAGTTGAGAAACGGCTGGTGGAACCTCGGCCGGGCTGAACGCCGCCTCGCTGGCTTCACCGCTGGCTTCTCCCGTTGCGGCCGAAGAGGCTTGCTCACCCGCATCTGGCGTGGCCCCTTCATTGCGTGAACACATTGCCAAGACCGCGATCACGATGACGGCGATCAGGATGATCTTGCCCGCCAAGGGCATGTCCTGCCACCATCCCCCAGTGGGAAGGCTGGCGATGGGGTCATGCGGTGGCGTGTCCTGCCGGGGAGCTTGCCTGTAGTACTCATAAGGGCCGGAAGAACCCGCGTTGCCGTATCCGCCGCCATGGGAAGACGAAAGGTCGTCGATCCGCTGGAGCGTGTTGCGCGTCGGCTCCGATCCGGAACGCTGCGCAGGGTGTGCCTGCGATACGCGATCCTGTCCCCGGTTGCGCTGTGCCGCCATTGCCAGTTGTTCGAGCGAAGGTGTGGCGATGGCATCGCGGATGGCATGGACGATCTGCTTGAACTGGTCCGCCTGCCCCTTGGCGAAGAACACGGTGTTGACATCGGATTCCGTTCCCGGATGTCGGGACGGGTTGCCGGCAAGCGTGAGGATCATCCGTCCCCGCGCCACCAAGCCGGCCGGATGGAATTCCACCGACTTGATGCTTGAGAGCGGAATGAACTGTTCCGACGCGGCCGCATCGAAGAGCATGCTGCCGCGTCGACGCGTGATCACCAGATGATGCTCGAACAGATCGACGGCGGCGTTGTGGCCATAGGCTCGGATCAGCACCATGACCGGCCTCCACCGTGATCATCGGCGTGGGGGAGGTCAGACCTGATGGCGAATGGACTGGATCGTGAACGATACCCCTGCTGCACACGTGCCTCCCTGTTCAACGGAGGCGCCGGGCAAAGCCGGGCGCTAGTAACCCCGAGCGAACCCAAGGCGTCGCCGCCTTTAGGCGAGCCCTGGACATGCGCGGACGACCGCCCGGCCGAAAAGCTCGACCGGCGTTCGCTGTTTGAGGTTACTAGGCCTCCCCCGTGGGACTGACCACAGGTAAGGGTGCTATGCGGCGAAGGCCGCGATTTTTCAAGATGGCGCCGGCCCATGGTCACAGGTCCATCGCGGTCATGACGGTAAGGACCCGTTGCGTTACCGCCTCGTCGGCCGGATCGGGCGAGCCGAATTCGAGATTGATGTCATAGGCGTCTATCTTCCAGAAGAAGCGCTCCCCGTTGAGCGTGACCTCGCCGAAGTCATGTTCGCCCCACGGGTCGTTGCCCGCCCTGAAATCGTCAAAGGCGCGGATCAGGCGCAGCAGCTCGGGCAATTCCCCGGCCGCCCGCACCGTCACCGTCCGGGTCAGGACATACTTCCCGCCGATCCCGGTCTTGCGCAGCCGGTCGTTCAGTTCCCGTATCCTGCGCGTCCTCGGATCGCGCGTCACATCCTCATGGCCAGCCATGATCAATATCCCTCTTGGCAAATAATGATGGGGAGACGCCGCGCGGCGGACGAGCCTCCATGAAGAAGACCGGTCCGCCGCGCGGCCCGCTATTCCTACTTGCGCTTGGCGGCGGCGCGGACCTGCTCGAGCAACGTGTCGAGCGCGGGCTTGGCGGCGATGGCCTGCGCCATGGCCTTGCCGAAGGGGGCCACGGTCGCGGTCAGGTCGTTCTGCTCGAACGCCTGCGCCAACTTCTCGGCGGGAATGTGGATGGGCACGAACAGCGCGAGGCTTTCCTCGTCCCGGGCAAACCCCTGCTGCCACAAGGCCGCCACCGCCTTGTCATCGCGGATGATCGCTTCGGCATATTCCTGCAGGCCCCTGCGGAACACCAGCTCGACGCACAGGAACGAGGGACCGGTCTTGGTCGCGGCGGCGATCCAGGTATGCTCGTTGCCTTCCTCGTCTGCCGAAATCTCCGACACCTGCAGCCACATGTCGCCGGTGCCGACGCCCCGGGTCATCTTCCAGTCCGGGCAGACCACTTGTGTCATCCAATCGTTCTCGATGACCTGCCACGGGTCCTTGGCGACCTTCTCGATCGCCAGCAGCCCCTCGGTCATCATTCGCTCGCTCAACGGTCCGGCGGCGTGGAAGAAGTCCGCTTCGATCTGGCCAATGGTGCGCACCACCCGGGCGGCCCATTCGTGATCCTGCCGATCGGCGGCCTTGGCGCGGTGTTCGTGGTCCATGTTTGTCAATCCCTTTGCAGAAGTGGAGGCCACCAAGGGGACCTCCTCCGGTGTGACACCGGTCTTGCAGCAGGGTGCGATGGTCGCGGGGAACATCCCCCGACGGCACGCACATTGACCCGGCCGGGACCATCCCGACCATCCCCTTCGTGGACCGCGTTTCGAGAATGCGCCAACCCCGGTTCATCCGGCGGCGACAATGGCTGGCGCTGCGCCATACTAGCGGAGGGGGCCGAAAATGTCAAAAATGGCCAGTTTGCTGGCGCTAAAAAGGATATTCTATTCAATAACTTATGGAAATTTCATTGCAAATATTGCCCTCTACCAAAGGCTATGCGTGAGGTCATGCATGCTCACTTTCCGTGCGCATATAACAGATGTGTCGTTTCGACGGGAGCGCGCAATCTGGGCTCAGTAGCCATTGTCGTTATCGTGATAGGTGAAGCGGCGAAGCTGTCCCGACCGTTCGTTGTTCATCCGCGTCTCACAATTTAGCCTCGCTGCTTCTCTCACGGATGGCTCTATTGATTGCGAAGCTGCTTCGATTTTGCAGTCTGCAGTCTTCCGCTTGATCCATGCGCGTTGGACGGGAAGGAGTTGATCACGTTGGTCGCTTGGGATGGCTCCCCAGATCGTGTTGATCGTCTGATTCGAAAGATCGAACTCCGCCTTGGCCTCACCGAGTGTGGCCTGCTTCTGCTCGGTCAACGCTGCTTGTTCCTGCTGTTCGGCGAGTTGGGCCTGCTGCTGCTCTTGTTGATGCGATTGCTGGATAGACCTGTAGCCGAGGTGTCCGCCCAAGATCGCGCTGATGAATGTGGGTGTCGCGTCAGCATTTTCGAGTTCGGAATAAACCTTCTGGCCATCATCGGTCGGCTGCACGTTGAAATCGATATCAATTTTAAATGCATTGGCTTCACGCTCAGCGCCGCTGTTGTCAGCCAATTCTGAGACTTTGTTCAGGCCTTGCATCTCTCGTGTTTTATCAGCATCCGTAATCATCGCGTCTGGAAAAACGACCTTCAATTTGCCGGTGCAGAATTTCTTCGTGCTGTTCGGATCTTCTTTCGATGTGCGCACATCCTCTATCACGAATTTGATCTGTTCGAGAGCTGCTCGAATTTTTGATTTTGAAATAATCGATCCGTAAATTCCTTCACTCTCAGAAGAAATCTTCTTTTCGATCTGCTCTTTAATGATCGATATCGTAGTCTCTTGGCCCGAGGAGGAGGTGCAGCCGAGTTTTTCGCCGAAGGCGCTGCCGCAACCCGACAGGCATGCGGTGGCAAACAAAAGCAGAGCAGCCGAACGAACCATTGTGTCCCCCGTTTGCAACGCACTCCCGTGCATTCGATTAATCGTTAGTAAATTATGGGGATGCGTCAATATTATGGGATGCCGTAAGGCAATTACCTGCCATTATGGATGTTAATTGCCCGCTGCCGCGACGGTCGCCAGATTCTTCGATAGCGTGTCTCCAAAAGGGGGGGCGTGATGCTTAAATGATCTCAATCACGTCCGAGGTCCTTTTTACCCGCACCTTCGCTTTGGCCCTCTTCTTTGCGGGAGTAAAAGCGGTTGAAATGAACGTCCCGATCTCGTTCGCGGCTTTGAGTGCTGGGTCGGAGTCGACGTGGGCATATCGCTGGGTGGTCTGGGCCTGCGAATGACCGAGGAGGCGGCCGATGACTGGCAGGGATGCGCCCTGCGAAACCGCGATGCTGGCGGCTGTGTGCCTCAAATCGTGCAGTCGCACTTCATTGATCTTTGCGTCCACGCATACCCGCTGCCAGGGCTTGCGCAGGTTGGCGAATGGCTTCTTGGGGTCCGAGGCCGAGGGAAAAACATAAAGTTTCCGACCGGATATGCTCTTCTGGCGCTTCAGCACGACTTTAGCCTGGTCGCTGAGGTAGACCGGCTTTGCCCCTGTCTTGCTATCGGGCAGGTTCAGCACGCCATGCTTGAGATCGACCCACTTCCACTGTGCGGTCAGTATCTCGTTCAGGCGCGCGCCCGTGAGCAGGAGGAGTTCGATCGCATTCCGGGCCGTCTGGGTTATCGTGCCGTCCGTTGAAAGCTTCGACAGCGATGCGCCAAGGCGCTTGAGTTCGGTCCCGGTCAGATACCGTGTACGTGACCGCTCCTCGAAACGGGCAACGTGCTTGCAAGGGTTGGTTCCTTGGGAGCGCCATTCCCATGCTTCAGCTAGCGACATCAATCTGGAGAGCAGGGCAAGTGCTCGGTTGGCGCGGTAGGGTGCGTCACGGTATCCTTTGTGGAACCGATCGATGTCGCTTCGGGCAAGGGTTTCGACCTTGGAGGTCCCGAACCGGGGGGCAATCAGGTCGTTCCAGATTGCCTTATAGTCGCGCTGGGTGAGTGGCTTCTTCCGGGGCAGTTCCTCTTTCTCGAATCGCGCCCATGCGTCATTGAGCCTTGGCGCGGCGCGCAGCAGGCTTCTTTTGCCTTGTGGGTCTCCGCCTCGCGTTATCTCTGCGTATGCCTGCCTTGCGAGGTCACGCGCTTGATCCAGCGTTAGCGCTCCGTAGGTGCCGATAGTGTACCATCGCTGCTTGGCGCTGCGTCCGCCGCCATCGGTGCGGTACTTCAGGATGAAACGCTTCTGACCACTGGGCAGAGCCTTGACGCCAAACCCGGGTACGGCCTCGTCCCAGAGGAAGACGGGAGCCGGGCCACCAGCCTCCAGCGCATCGATTTCACGTTTGGTTAGCTTGCTCATTGACGCACAAATAGCAACCACATAGCAACCACGCAACATGGCATATGGTGGCATTCAATGGCAAAGCGGCGTTGCCGTATGAATAGAAAAATTACGTAAAATCAGTAACTCCATGGTGGGGAGAGGTAAGCGGGGGCAAACCGCCGTAGTCCCAAAAAACTGACTTTTAATCAGTAGGTCGCTGGTTCGAATCCAGCAGGGCTCACCATTCCAGCATCGACGGTTTTGCACGCAGCGCCCCATCCGGACGGGGCGCCAACGCACCATATGCGCGCCGATCGGAGGGAGCGCGGCTGCGCCCCCTCCGCGTGGTTCACAGCACTTCGAACAGGCCGGCCGCGCCCATGCCGCCGCCGACGCACATCGTTACCACGACGTACTTGGCGCCCCGGCGCTTGCCTTCGATCAGGGCGTGCATGGTGCAACGCGCCCCGGTCATGCCATAGGGGTGGCCGATCGAGATCGAGCCGCCGTTGACGTTGAGCAGATCGTTGGGGATGCCCAGCTTGTCACGGCAGTACAGCACCTGCACGGCGAAGGCCTCATTCAGTTCCCACAGGCCGATATCGTCCATCTTGAGGCCGAAGCGGCTGAGCAGCTTGGGGATGGCGAAGACCGGGCCGATGCCCATCTCGTCCGGCTCGGTGCCGGCGACCGCCATGCCGACATAGCGGCCCAGCGGCGTCAGGCCCTTTTGCGCGGCCACGGCGGCTTCCATGATCACCACGGCGGCGGAACCGTCGGAAAGCTGGCTGGCGTTGCCGGCGGTGACGATGCCGCCTTCGATCACCGGCTTCAGCGCGGTCAGGTTTTCCAGTGTGGTCGAGGGCCGGTTGCCTTCGTCCTTGGCGAGGTGGACGTCCTGATAGGTGACTTCCCCGGTTTCCTTGTTGACCACGGCCATCGAGGCATCGGCGGCGACGATCTCGTCATCGAACTTGCCGGCCGCCTGCCCCGCAGCGGTGCGCTGCTGCGATTGGAGCGCGTACTCGTCGCAGGCTTCGCGGCCGATGCCATAGCGTTGGCCGACAATTTCCGCCGTCTGCAGCATCGGCATGTAGATTGCCTTGTGCATTTCCACCAGCGAACGGTCGGGCATGACGCGCATGTCCTTGGTCTGGACAAGGCTGATCGATTCCTGTCCGCCCGCGGCGACCACGTCCATGCGGTCGATGATGACCTGCTTGGAAGCGGTGGCGATGGTCATCAGGCCCGACGAGCACTGGCGGTCCATGCTCATGCCCGATGTGGTGACCGGCAGGCCGGCCCGCAGCGCAACCTGGCGGGCGATGTTGCCGGCCTGCGCGCCCTGTTGCAGCGCCGCGCCCCACACCACGTCATCGACTTCGCCCGGCTCGATCCCGGCGCGCGCGACGGCGGCCTGCAGCGAAAGCGCGCCCAGCGTGGCGCCGGGGGTGGCATTGAACGCGCCCTTGTAGGCGCGCCCGATCGGGGTGCGCGCGGCGGCGACGATAACGGCATCACGCATGGTCGTTCTCCTTGATGTTCCGGGTCATTGATGTGGCTTGGGCAATGGGATTTCCGCCGAAGCGGTCGCGCAGCTCGCGCTTGAGCACCTTGCCGATCGGGCTGCGCGGCAGTTCGTCGACCACCTCGATGGCGGCGATGCGCTGCGTCTTGCCGAGGCGGCTGTTGGCTTCGGCCAGGATCGCCTGCGGATCGGCGGCGGTATCGGCCAGCACGACCACCGCGAGCGGGGTTTCGCCCCACTTCTCGCTGGGCACGCCGACGACCGCCGCTTCGCGCACGGCGGGCTGGCGGGTGAGTTCGGCTTCGAGATCGGTCGGGAAGATGTTGAAACCGCCCGAAATGATCATGTCCTTGGCGCGGTCCATCAGGATCAGGAAGCCGTCCTCATCAAACTTGCCGATATCGCCGTGGCGGATGTAGCGGCGGCCTTCGCCGTCGAACCATTCGACTTCGCGCGTCTTCTCGTCCTGACCGTGGTAGCCGTTCATCATGATCGGGGAATGGCCGACGATTTCGCCGACTTCGCCCTGCGGCAGCTCGTTGCCTGCCTCGTCGATGATCTTGATGATGTGGCCGGGGCTGGGCTGGCCGACGGTGTGGAGCTTGTCCGGGTGGAGGTGCGCCACCAGGATCGCCGTCGCGCCGCCTTCGGTCATGCCGTAGCCGTCGGTAAGGCCGCCGGGCCAGCGCCGCAAGACATCGGCCTTGAGCCAGGCGGGGAAGGGCGCCGAGGTCGAAGACTTGAGCCGGTAGGACGACAGATCGAAGCGGTCGAAATCGGGCACTTCCATGATGCGGCGGTACTGCACCGGCACCAGCATGGCGTGTGTGACCCGTTCGCGCTGGGAGAGTTCGAGGAAGCCGCGCGCGTCGAACTTCTTCATCAGCACCACCTTGCCGCCGGCGGTAAGCGTGGGCAGGAAGCTGACCAGCGTGGTGTTGGAATAGAGCGGCGTGGAGCAGATCACGCAGGTATCGTCGTCATAGCCACCGACGATCGTGCGCCGCGCGTATTCGTGGCGCATCTTGTGGCTTTGCACGATGCCCTTGGGTGATCCGGTGGTTCCCGACGAATAGATGATGTTGAACGGATCGCCGGGCGCGGGCAGACGTTCCTCGGGCTGTGCGCCTTCCGGGGCAAGCCACCGCGAGAAGGGTTCCCCGGCGGCGCTGTCGTCCAGCGCGATGCGCCGGACGCCGGTGGGGAACGGCAGCCCCGCCAGCCGATCCGCCATCTCGGCATCGAGCAGCAGCACGCGGCTGCCACTGTCGGCCAGCATCGCCAGCACCGTTTCGGGCGCGGCGGTGGAGGTCAGCGGCGCGGCCACGGCGCCGGCCCGGATCGCGCCGAGGAAGGCAAGGCCCGTGCGCACCGAATTGAGCGCGGCAATGGCGACGGGTTCGTCCTTGCCCACGCCTTCCCGCTGGAGCGCGGCGGCGACGCGGTCGAGCAGCGCGTCCAGCTCCGCCCAGCTCACGCTGCTATGTTCGTCGGCAATGGCGGTGGCATTCCCCCTGCGCGCGGCGTGCGCGCGCAGGATGGTGGTGAGCGGGACGAACTCCGCTTCGGCGATATCTTCGATCCGCAAGGCTTCTCTCCCGCCGCCGTGGTGGATCAGGCGTTGAACGTTTCGCCGGCGGCGGCCTTGCGCGCCAGCAGCGGCGCGACCGGCAGGCCGTACTTTTCCAGGCCGGCGGCGACCGTATCCAGCCCGATGTGGTCGGCCCAGAACATCGGGCCGCCGGTCCAGGCTGGCCAGCCATAGCCGTTCAGCCAGACCGTATCGATGTCCGACGCGCGCTGGGAAATGCCTTCCTCCAGGATCAGCGCGCCTTCGCTGACCATCGGATAGAGCAGGCGTTCGCGGATCTCGTCCTTGCCGATCGTGCGCTGGGGCTTGCCTTCGCGCGCGGCCCATTCGGCGATGATCGTCTTCACTTCTTCCGACGGCGTGCGCTGACGGTTCTCGTCGTAATCGTAGAAGCCCTTCTTGGTCTTCTGGCCCCAGCGGCCGACCGCGCAGAGCGAATCCCGCAGCGTTTCGATGCGGTTGGGATCGCGATGCCAGCCGATGTCGACGCCGGCGAGGTCCGACATCTGGTACGGCCCCATCGGGAAGCCGAATTCGAGCAGAGCCTCGTCCACTTCCCAGTAGTTCGCGCCTTCCATGATCAGCGCGTGCGCCTGGGCCTGGCGCGGTGAGAGCATGCGGTTGCCGATGAAGCCGTGGCACACGCCCGAAACCACCGGCACCTTGCCGATCTTGACCGACAGAGCCATGACCGTGGCGAGCTGCTGCTTGCCGGTCTTCGCGCCACGCACCACTTCGAGCAGCTTCATCACGTTGGCGGGCGAGAAGAAGTGCATGCCCAGCACCGCTTCGGGACGCGACGTGGCGCCGGCGATTTCGTTGACGTCGAGATAGCTGGTGTTGCTGGCCAGGATCGCGCCGGGCTTGGCGATGCCGTCGATCCGGCCGAAGACCTCCTTCTTGACGTCCATGTTCTCATAGACCGCCTCGATGATGAGGTCGGCTTCGGCCAGCGCGCCGAAGTCCAGCGTCGGCATGAGGCGGCCTATGGCCGCTTCGGCCAGCGCGGCGTCCATCTTGCCGCGCTTCACCGTGTTCTCGTAGTTCTTCCGCATCGTGGCCACACCGCGATCGAGCGCTTCCTGCGTCATTTCCACGATCGTCACGGGAATGCCGGCGGTCAGGAAGTTCATGGTGATGCCGCCGCCCATGGTGCCCGCGCCGATCACGCCTACGCGGTTGACGGGCAGCAGCGGGGTGTCGGCCGGAATGTCGTCAACGCGCGCGGCGGCGATGCGGGCCGCGTCGATGTGTTCCTTGGCGCCGGAAATGGGGTCGGACATGATGTACCTCTCCTGAGTATGGGGTCTGGTTGCGGGTTCAGGCGCGGCTTTGCGCCATCGCGCCGTAGATCAGGGTCTTGAGCTGCCGCCGGATCGGATAGGCGGAGGAGGGCAGAAGCTGGGTCATGAAGACCATGTGCAGCTTCTCCACGGGATCGATGAAGAAGGCGGTCGAGAAGATGCCGCCCCAGAAGAATTCGCCGGCGCTGCCGGGCACCAGCGCCTTGGCCGGATCGAGCAGCACGCCGAAGCCGAGCCCGAAGCCGGTGCCGGCGTTGTTCGCTTCGCTGAACAGCGAGGTGGAGACCTGGGTGAGATCGACGCCGCCCGGCAGGTAGTTGCGCGCCATCAGCTGCAGCGTCTTGGGCGAAACGATGCGCGCCCCATTCGCCGCGCCACCTCCGGTCAGCATCGCGCAGAAGCGGTGGTAGTCGGCCGTGGTGGACAGCAGGCCGCCACCGCCGCTTTCGAAGCGGGGTTCGCGGGTGAGATTGGTCTTCGCCGCTTCGTCGAGCAGTTCGGGCGGCTTGCCGGGCACGTAGTTCCAGGCGTCGGTCAGCCTGTCCTGCTTTTCGGGCGGGCAATGGAACGCGGTATCGATCATGCCCAGCGGTTCGAAAATCCGCGTGCGGAAGAATTCACCCAGGCTCAGGCCCGAAACGCGCGCCACGATCACGCCCAGCACATCGGTGGATACCGAATAGTTCCAGCCCGTGCCCGGCGCGTATTCCAGCGGGATCTTGGCGAGTTCGGTCACGAAATGGTCGTTGCCCGGCAGGCTGGCGTGCCCGTCCAGCTTGCCCTTGCGATAGGCGGCGTCGACGTTCGTGCGGTTCTGGATGCCATAGGTGAGGCCCGACATATGCGTCAGCAGATCGACGATCCGCATCCCCGTGGCGGGCTTGCCCGGCACGAACGGCGCTTCGCCCCCGCCGCCCGCATAGACCGTCAGGTTCGCGAACTCCGGCACGAAGCGCGTGACGGGATCGTCGAGGGCGATCAGCCCTTCCTCGACCAGCATCATCAGCGCGATCGAGGTGACCGGCTTGGTCATAGAAGCGATGCGGAAAATGGCATCCTCGCGCAGCGGCGTTCCATCGGCACGGGCCTTGCCCAGCGTGGCGCGGAAGAACGGCAGGCCGTCGCGCGCCACCAGGACGTCGGTTCCTGCCAGCTTGCCGGGGGCAAGGTAGCGTTCTTCGAGAAAGGCCGGGATGCGGGCGAGCCGGGCGGCGTCGAAACCGGCGTCTTCGGGGCGGATCAGGTCCATCGCTTGCTGGTTCTCCATCAGCCGAAAATGGCCACGCTTTGCAGGCCGCGCATCACTTCCACGCCATCGGCGTTCCACATGCGCAGGGTTTCGCTGCTGAAGCCGTCGGCCATGTAGTTGGACGCGGTTTCCAGCAGCCACCAACCGTCGCGCGTCTGCGGAGCGTCACCCAGCAGCGTCAGCGACCAGTTGATCGAACTGATCGGGCCGCGCCGTTCCATGGCCCGGACCGCGCCGGGCGGCAGGGCATCGCCGATGCCCACCAGTTCCGCGATGGGATCGAGCCCCTTGCGATCGCGCAGGCGCACCCAGCGGCGGATGGCACCCGGTCGCGCCCCGCCCCGGGGTTCCGCGCGGCGCATTTCGAAATTGTGGATGAACTGCGGCGCATCGCCGGTCGCGGTTACGGGAGCGGCCTCTTCGACGGGGATGGTTTCGTCGGCTCGCATGGCAGGCACGCCGCCGTTGGTCGGCCGCGCGGCCCCGAACAGCCACAGCGCGCGCAGCACCGGCGCGCCTTCGCAGAACAGGTCGGTCGTCACCTGCGCCACGCTGCGCCCTTCGCGCAGGACGCCAACGCGCGCTTCCACATCGCTGCCGACCGGCGCGACGAAGCCGATTTGCGCGCCGCGTAGCGGTGGCAGGTCCGGTCGCTGCCTGCGCGCGGCCGCATAGGCGATCAGGGCGGATGCGCCGCCATACATCGTGCGTCCCTGCATCCAGCCGTCCGCGTCGGACAGGACCAGCCTGTCAGTGCCATCCGGCTGCAGCCGCGCGATCAGTGCGCCCATGCTCATGGCAGCAGGCTCATGCGGCGGAGGTTTCCAGGCTTGGTTTCATGATGGCGCAATCTCTCCCGCAGGCACGTTAAGCCCGAATCCCATCCCGTGGCTAGTCCATACCGTCTTTTCAGAAAAGGGGATTCGCACGGTGATGCAGGCGGCATTTTCATGCAAAAAACAGATAATTTCATGCTTTACGTTACGGAATCCGGTGCTTCGCGCAGGCCATACCCTATTCATGAAAATTTGCTTCGACGGGTTGCCGGAACGGGGGTGGCGCAGATAGTCTGCGCGGCGAACGACAATCCGGGCAGGATGGCCCGATCGGGACGGGATCACCATGACAGAGCAACGCCATGCCACCGACCATGCGGCCAGAGACGAACGCTTGCCCGCCATCCCGGCCGGCTGGCCGGCGATGTCGCTGGAGGAGGTGCGGGCGAAGCTTTGCGCTCCGGGCATGCCGTTCGAGATGGAGACGGTGACGATCCGGGGCGTGCGGACGCGCGTGTGGAAGAACGCCCTGCCGCATCTCGGCGCTCTGGCCGCCTTGGCCCGCCAGCACGGGGACAGCACGTTCCTTGTGTATGGCACGGAGCGGGTTTCGTTCGATGCCTGGCATCGCGCGGTCGCCACGCTCGCCGCCCATCTGGCGGAACTGGGCGTGGGCAAGGGGGACCGCGTCGCGATGGCCATGCGCAACCTGCCCGAATGGACGGTGGCCTTGTTCGCCGCCACGGTTCTCGGCGCGATCGCGGTGCCGCTCAACGCCTGGTGGAAGGGCGACGAACTGGCCTTCGCTTTGTCGGATAGCGGTGCACATGTCCTGATCGCGGATGCCGACCGGTGGCAGCGCATCGCTCCCCATCGTGCGGAACTGCCTGGCCTGGCGCATGTGCTGGTGTGCCGCGCGGACAAGGACACCACGGCGCCGGAAGGCACCCGTTTGCTGGAGGACGTGATCGGCGGTCCGGATGGCTATGCGGCGCTGCCCGACCGTCCCTTGCCCGACGCTGGTATCTCGCCCGACGATCCTGCCACGATCTTCTACACCAGCGGCACCACCGGGCGGCCGAAAGGCGCGCTGGGCACGCACCGCAATCTCACCACCAACATCCTGTCCAGTGCCTTCAGCGGCGCGCAATCCGCGTTGCGCCGGGGCGAGATGCCGCCAGCGCCCCAGCCGCGCACCATCCTGATGGTGATCCCGCTGTTCCACGTCACCGCGTGCAGCGCCACGCTGATGGGTTCGCTGGCCAGCGGCAGCAAGCTGGTGCTGATGCACAAGTGGGATACGGTCGAGGCTTTCCGGCTGATCGAGCGCGAGAAGGTCACGGCCACCGGCGGCGTGCCCTTCATCGCCTGGCAACTGATCGAGCATCCCGACCGCGCGAAGTACGATCTCTCCTCGCTGGAAGCGATCGCCTATGGCGGCGCGCCATCCGCGCCGGAACTGGTGCAGGCGATCTGGCAGACCTTCGGCGCCTTGCCCGGCAACGGCTGGGGCATGACCGAGACGATGGCGACGCTGACGCACCATGCCGCGGAGGATTACCTTAACCGTCCGTCGAGCTGCGGCCCGGCGGTCGCCGTCGCGGATATCGAGGTGCGTGCCGACGATGGCGTGACCGTGCTGCCGGCGGGCGAGATCGGCGAATTGTGGGCGCGCGGGCCGATGATCGTGGCGGGATACTGGAACCGGCCGGAGGCGACCGCGCAGACGTTCGTGGACGGCTGGGTGCGCACCGGTGATCTTGCCCGGATCGACGAGGAAGGCTTCTGCACGATCGCCGATCGCGCCAAGGATGTGATCATCCGGGGCGGCGAGAACATCTATTCGATCGAGGTGGAGAACGTGCTCTACGAACACCCGGCGGTGACCGACGCGGCGCTGGTGGGCATGCCGCACCGCACGCTGGGCGAGGAACCGGCGGCGGTGGTTCACCTTGCGCCGGGCTCGCAGGCGAGCGAGGAGGAACTGCGTGCCTTTGTGGCGGCGCGGCTGGCAGCGTTCAAGGTGCCGGTGCGCGTGGTGTTCAGCGCCGAGACGTTGCCGCGCAACGCCAACGGCAAGATCCTCAAGTCCGAACTGCGGCGGCACTTCGCCTGAACGGCATGGCGAGCGAGGCGCATCCCGACAACGACGCCGGACGGTTCGAGCGCCGCCGCCGCGATATCGTGCGCGCGGCGACCGACCTCATCAACGAAAAGGGCGTGAAGGGCACCACGTTCAGCGAAGTGGCGGCGCGCGTCGGGCTCAACACCAGCAGCGTTGCCTACTACTTCGGGCGCAAGGAGAACCTTGTCCACGCGGTGTTCGAGGCCACGATCGACCGCCTGATCGCGCTGGCGCGGATCGCGGCGCAGGCGCCCACCCCGCGCGCGCGGCTGGCCTGCTGGATCGACGGACACGTCGATCTGCGCGCGATGATCCGGCGGGGCGAGGAAGGGCGTATCGCCGTCCTGTCGGAAATGCGCACGCTGCCCGAAGCGCTGCACCGTCCGTTGCAGGAACGGTACATCGAACTGTTCCGCGTGGTGCGCGATCTGCTGCCGGCCGGGGCGGGGGAGCGCGATCATGCCGTGCGCACCGCACGGGCGCACATCCTGTTGCAGGTGATGTTCTGGCTGCCGGCGTGGACGCCGCTCTATTCCGAGCAGGATTTCCCGCGCCTCAAACAGCGGCTGCTGGCCGTGCTGGCGGACGGCATCGCGCCGCGCGATGCAGCATGGCAGCCGCAAACGCTCGGCGGCGGTGAGGCGCCATGGCGGACCCCACCGGCGGGCCTGCGCAATCCCCACGGCGAATTCCTGCGCATGGCCACGCTCACGATCAACCAGCGCGGGTACAAAGGCGCCTCGGTTCATCGCATCGCCAGCGGGTTGAACGTGACCAAGGGCAGCTTCTACCACCACAACGAGGCCAAGGACGATCTGGTGCTGGCCTGCTTCGAACACGGCAACGAAAGGATCGCGGCGGTGCAGTTCGCCGCTGCCACGCTGCCGCGGAACGGCTGGGGGCGGATTTCGAGCGCGGTGGCCGAACTGGTGGCGTTGCAGCTTTCCGATCCCACGCCCCTGCTGCGCACCACGGCGTTGCAGGCCCTGCCGCAGGAGCGGCGCGGCGCGGTGCTGAACAGCGCGCAGCGCATCGCGCGGCGGTTCGCCGGGATGCTTTCGGACGGGATCGCGGACGGTTCGTTGCTGCCGGTCGATCCGCTGGTCGCCGCCGAAGTGCTGGCGGCGACGATCAATCCGGCCAACGAATTGCGGAGCTGGGCGGCGGGTTTCGACGATCCGGCGCAGGCGGTGGAATGCTATGCCGCCTGCTTTTGCTATGGCCTGCTGTCGGGCGTGGAACCCGTTTGACGCCAACGGCCTGGTTTGCGGTCCTGCGCATCCGGCGATCCGCCTTTGCCTTCGACCAGCGGATCGCGATCGAGATCGGGCCGGTGCAGCAGGCGCCAGATCATCAGAGCCATCAGGAAATGTGGCACAAGCACGGTGATCTTGTCGATCATGGCCCGCTTTTTACCGTGCCCGGGTTAACGCCGGGTATGCACGTTTTTGACGGTGTGATCGGATGACAAGCGGCGTGGACTGCGCAATGCTCCGTGTCCATGAAACTCCACGACGAAACGCCGGCCGATGCGCCCGCCGCGCCGCGCCGCTGGTATGGGCATCTCTATCTGCAAGTGCTGGTCGCGATCGCCGCCGGCGTGCTGATCGGTCATTTTGCTCCGGCCACGGGCGAAGCGCTGAAGCCGCTGGGCGATGCCTTCATCAAGCTGGTGAAGATGGTGATCGCCCCGGTGATCTTCCTGACGATCGTGACCGGTATTGCCGGGATGCGCGACCTTGCCTCGGTCGGCCGGGTGGCCGCCAAGGCGTTCGCCTATTTCCTGTTCTTCTCCACGCTGGCACTGATCGTGGGGCTGATCGTGGGCAACATCGTGCGGCCGGGAGCGGGGCTGAACATCGATCCCGCCTCGCTCGATGCCGGCAAGGTCGCCGCCTACGCCGCCAAGGCACACGAGGCGAGCGTGACCGGCTTCCTCATGGCGATGATCCCGGAAACCTTCCTGTCGTCGCTGAGCGAGGGCAACATCCTCCAAGTCCTCGTCGTGGCGATCCTGTTCGGCATCGCGCTCGCCACCACGGGCGCGCGGGGCGAGCGCGTGGTGGCGCTGCTGGAAGACGTTTCGGTCGCGTTCTTCCGGCTGGTGGCGATCGTGATGAAGGCGGCGCCCGTCGGCGCGTTCGGCGCGATGGCTTTCACCATCGGCAAGTATGGCATCGACAGCCTGGCGAACCTCTTCCACCTCGTGCTCACGTTCTACCTTACCTCGGCGCTGTTCGTGCTGGTGGTGCTGGGCGTTGTCGCCCGGCTGGCGGGCTTTTCGATCCTGCGGCTCATCGCCTATCTCAAGGAGGAACTGCTGCTGGTGCTGGGCACGTCCTCGTCGGAAAGCGCGCTGCCCGCGCTGATCGACAAGATGGAGCGCGCCGGCTGCCCCAAGGCGGTGGTCGGCCTGGTCGTGCCCACCGGCTACAGCTTCAACCTCGATGGCACCAACATCTACATGACGCTGGCGGCGCTGTTCATCGCGCAGGCCTGCAACGTGGAACTGACGCTGGGGCAACAGGTGCTGCTGCTCGGTGTCGCCATGCTTTCGTCCAAGGGCGCGGCGGGGGTGACCGGCGCCGGTTTCATCACGCTGGCGGCGACGTTGTCGATCGTGCCTTCGTTGCCAGTGGCGGGCATGGCGCTGATCCTGGGCGTCGACCGCTTCATGTCCGAATGCCGCAGCCTGACCAACTTCATCGGCAACGCCGTGGCGACGGTGGTCGTCTCGCGCTGGGAGGGCAAGCTGGATGAAGCCGCGCTGCGGGAGGCGCTGGGCAGGACCTGAGCTACCCCTCCCCGATCCGGTAGGGCACCAGATCGCGCTGGCTAGGATCGACCATGATCGCCTTGTCGCTGGGGGGGAAGGCGCGCTGGTCGCACGTATCGCGCGGGCAGATGCGGCAAGAGGCGCCGATCCGCGCAACCGCCTCGTCGCGCTGGAGATTGAGGCCGTCGGCATAGACGAATTCGCTGGCGAGCGCCGCTTCGCAGCCCAGTGCCACGGCATAGCGGCGCGGCGGGCGGTAGAAGCTGGCCGATGGCTTCACCAGCCCCTTGGCGATCGAGACATAGCGCACGCCATCGGGCATCTCGGCCACCTGCACGTGGATGCGGTCGGGGATCGCCACCGCCTCGTGCACGATCCACAGCGGGCAGGCGCCGCCGAACCGGCCGAACTGGAGGCGCGTGGCCGAATGGCGCTTGGTGATGTTGCCGGCCATGTCGACGCGGCAGAAGAACACCGGGATGCCGCGCGCCTGCGGGCGTTGCAGCGTGGACAGGCGGTGGCAGGTCTGTTCGAAGCTGGTGCCGAACACCTGCCGCAGCCGGTCCACGTCGTGCCGCAGCGCGCGCGCGGCCGTGCGGAACTGTTCGTAGGGCATCAGCAGCGCGCCGGCGGCGTAGTTGCCCAGACCCACGGTCAGCAGCTCCCGCGCGGCATCGCTGGCCAGCAACGTGTCCTCGACGATCGCGGCGATGTCCTGCTCCAGCGCCATGGCGGTCAACTGGTAGGCCATTTGGAACCGGCTGCTTTCGACCGGCTGGCTGGAATCGATCACCAGCCGCCGCTGTGCCGGATCGAACAGGCGCAACGGGCCGCCGGGACGGTAGTCGATGGTCACGCCGCGCGCCGCGAACCACGCTTCCATCCGGTCGATCGAGGGCGACGCCTGATCGGGGGCGAGTTCCCGCGCCAGGATTTCGGCGTGGCGGTCGACCAGATCGACGTAGTTGTTGGCGAGGTGGAACCAGTCGCGCACTTCCTCCCACGGCAGGCGGCCACCGGTGATCCCCGCCGCCACGCTGTCCGATCCCAGCGCTTCGTCCAGCATTTCCAGCCGCTGCCGGTCGCGGCGGTGGATGGCGTGCATCCGCACGAACTGTTCGGCGAAGGCGGGGAACTGTTCGGCCACGCGCTCGATCTGATCGCTGGGCAACGCGGCGGGCAGCAGCGGATCGGCTACCGCCTGTCGCAGCGCATCGGCCAGCAGATCCTGCCGGTCCGGGGCAAGGTCTTCCCAGTCCACGGGAAATTGCGCGCGCAGCCGGTCGGCCAGCGCGGGGGTGAGGTGGCGCTCGTCGTTTTCAAGCTGACACAGGTAGGAAGCGCTGATGCCCAGCGCGCGCGCCATCGCGGTCTGCAACAAACCGCGCCGCGTTCGCAATGTGCGCAGCTGGTTTCCGGCAAAGACGCGGCGTTTGCTCATCCTTTGGTCGATAATTTGCAAATTCATGCTTTGCAAGTTTGCAACTTAACATTGGACTCTGCCGCTCCCTTGCGCCATCGCGGCCGATTATCAGGTCAGTTTGGGGCGAGGATATGTCTGCGAATATCGCCGAAATGGAAAAGCGTCGGGAAGCCGCACGGATGGGCGGCGGGCAGAGGCGCGTCGACGCGCAGCACGCCAAGGGCAAACTGACCGCGCGCGAAAGGCTCGAAGTGCTGCTGGACGAAGGCAGCTTCGAGGAAGTCGACATGTACGTCGAGCACAATTGCGTCGATTTCGGGATGCCGGACACGGTGATCCCCGGCGATGGTGTGGTCACGGGTTCGGGCACGATCAACGGCCGGCTGGTGTTCGTGTTCAGCCAGGACTTCACCGTGTTCGGCGGCGCGGTGTCCGAACGGCACGCCATGAAGATCTGCAAGATCATGGACATGGCGATGAAAGTCGGCGCGCCGGTGATCGGCCTCAACGATTCCGGCGGCGCGCGCATCCAGGAAGGCGTCGCCTCGCTGGGTGGCTATGCCGAAATCTTCCAGCGCAACGTGCTGGCTTCGGGCGTGGTGCCGCAGCTCAGCCTGATCATGGGGCCGTGCGCGGGCGGCGCGGTCTATTCCCCGGCGATGACCGACTTCATCTTCATGGTGAAGGACAGCTCGTACATGTTCGT
>NZ_DDFB01000154.1:0-8420 GCF_002336885.1 Novosphingobium sp. UBA1939
GCGCTCGATGCCGCGCTGGAGCAGGGCGGGCCGCTCGATCCGCTGGCGGAGCCGCCGGCCGATGCCGTGGAGCGCTGGCTCGCCGGCGCCTCGGCTGGCCTTTCCGGGCGCTTTACCATCGCACTGCGGTCCGACGATCCGGACGATCTCACCCTGCGCGAGGCGCGCCTGCTGGGGCAGGCCGACGCGGTGATCGCCGGCCCGGATGTGCCACCCGCCGTCCTTGCCCGCGCGCGCGCCGACGCCGTTCGCCTGCCGCCTGGCGCGGAAGCGCCAGACCAGGGAATCGTGATCGACCTGACCCGGGAGTAGGCCCTATCCGGCCTTCGGTGCGAGCAGGAAGTTCATCCAGCAGCTGGCCACCGGCTTGTCGCGATCGGCCTGCCACGCTTCCACGCGCACGTTGGCCACGCGCCGGCCCGCGCGGGTTACGCGGCCCATGGCGTAAGTGCGATGGTCAACCCCGCCGCGCAGGTATTCGATGCTGATGTTGACCGGCTTGATCCGCATCGCCGCGCCGGTGCGGTCGAGTTCGGCCCGCAGCGCGGTGAACGCCGCCATTTCCAGCATTCCGCCGATCGCGCCGCCATGGAGATAGCCCGGACGGCCCACCGCCCGCTCGGTATAGTCCATGCCGATCACGGGCACGCCGTCTTCGATCCGGTCGATTTCCATGCCCATGGCGCGGGCATAGGGGGGCAGATGCAGCGGATGGTCGGCGGGCAGGGGTGTGCCTTCCTCCGGGCTGGTCACGCTTTCATCCATCCGCTCGCCTCCACCAGCATGAAGATGCCCGCGGCGTGCGCCACCGGATCGGTCAGTTCGCCATCGTGCGCGATGCCCCGCACGAAGGCCATGCTGCGGCGCAGTTGGTAGCATTCGGCGCGGGCGATGATCGTTTTGCCCGGCGTGGCCGCACGCACATAGTCGATGCGCAGGTCCAGCGTCACTTGCGGCTGGAATTCGCCGCGCCGCGCCCAGACCGACATCGAGGTGCAGTTGTCGAGCAGGCTGATGATCGGGCCGGAAGCCAGCACGCCGGTTTCCTCCACGCCCACCAGATCCTCGCGCCAGGGCAGCGCCAGTTCGAACCAGTCTTCGCCGTGGCCGACATATTCCATGCCCAGAAAGCCGCTGTGGCCGTGGCGCGTGATGGCCTTGCTGCCCTGTACCGGGTCCATGCCAACACCCGGCGGGATGTTGAACCGTGGGGGAAACTTGCTTTTCATGTCCTCCATACCGGATGCTCTGCCGGGCGTCGGGGGCAAAGACAAGTGGCAATGTGGGACTGTTCCGGTTCGCGCTGTTCCCGTCCCGAGCTTACAGCACGCCGCCCGCCAGCGCGTCGATCGCGCCTTGCAGGATCAGCGCGGCCGCGTGCGAATCGATGCGCTCGGCGCGTTTGGCGCGGCTGAAATCCTGCTCGATCATCGCGCGTTCGGCCGCCTGCGTGGTCCAGCGTTCGTCCCACAGCAGGATCGGCAGCCCCAGATCGTCAAGATTGCGCGCCATCGCGCGGGCGCCCTGGCTGCGCGGGCTTTCGCTGCCGTCCATGTTCAGCGGCAGCCCGATCACCAGCCCGCGCACCTGCCGTTCGGCCACCAGCGCGCGCAATTGTTCCTTGTCCTGCGCGAACTTGCGGCGGACGATCGTCTTGCCGGCAGTGGCGAAGCGCCAGCCGGCGTCGCACAGCGCCACGCCGATCGTCTTCGTGCCGGTATCCAGCCCCAGCAGCACGCCGCCCTCCGGCAGCGCGGCGCGGAAATCGGGCGTGAACGTAGTGATCATGGCGTCGGTACCGAGTGCGACTTTTCCCACGCCGCCGTCCGCCGCGCCACGTCCGCGCGCAGGTTCATCCAGAACAGCGGGATGTCATAGACGTGATAGTTGTTGCCTGGCAGCACATAGGGTCCGACGCTTGGCGGATCGCCGATCAGCAGCAGCCCGCGTTCGTCGCAGCGCGCGGGCGCGGCGCCGGAGATCAGCTTCCCGCCGGTCGGGTCCTCGTCCATCTGCAGCGTGCCGAGATTGGCCGCGATCGGGGCGCCTCCGCCCATGCGGCCGGTCAGCGGGTTGGTGCAGAGCGGGGCTTCGTTACCCACGCGCTGCCCGTCCAGCCCGGTGCGGCCGTGAAAGGCGTCCAGCACCAGCGCCGGTTCGGCCGGTTCGGCAAAGGTTTCCCAGCTGATCGCGCAGCCGGTGTCTTCCGGTCCGGCGCAGGCCGGCAGACCCATAGCCGGCAGATCGTGCCGGGCGGAGATCGGCCAGCCGATCGCGTAAGCGGCGATCAGGCGTTGCTGGATCGGCGTGCCCTTCACGCTGTCGCGCAGCAGGTGGATCAGGTGCAGCGATCCCTGGCTGTGGCCGGCAAGGATGATCGGGGCGTCGGCCGGCACTTGCTGCAGGAAGCTGGCGAACGCGGCCTTCACGTCCTGATAGGCCACCGCCAGCGCCTGCGCGCTTTCCGGCTTGTCGGTCAGGAACGCGCCGAACGTCGCCTGGCGATAGCGCGGCGCCCACACTTGCGCGGCGCCATTGAAGGCGCTGCCCATGGCGCGGATGAACGAAGCGGCGCGCCGGTTTGCGTCGGCGTCCTCCAGCGATCCGTTCCAGTGATCGCGTGCCAGATAGCTGGTGGGATGGACGAAGAACACCACCGCGCGCGAACGGTCGCCTTCGGCCTTCATGCCTTGCGGGCGGAGCTGCGCCGGATCGTTGGCGATGCCGGGCCGTGAAAACCACATGCCCGGTGCCTTGTAGGCTCCATCGGGCAGCGGCCCTTTCTGCTCGAAGCTGCTCCTTGGCACGAAGGCGAACCGCGTCAGTTCCAGCGACCAGAGGCGCAAGGCGGCCAGCGCCACGATGACCAGCACAACCAGAACGGCGATGAGATACAGGAACTTGCGCGCCATTTCGGAGACCTTCTCAGCCTTCCCCGCCGGAGCCGCCGACAGAAGGGCGGCCGTTGCGTTCGGCTTGCCGTTCCAGCGCGATCTTCAGCATGGCCACGATCGGATCCGCGAGCAGCAGGCCCAGCAGGCCGAACATCACGCCGAAGATCAACTGCGCGCCCAGCACCAGCGCGGGGGCAAGGTCGGCCGTCTTCTTCGCCACCATCGGCACGATAATATTGCCGTCCACCGTCTGCACCACGACATAGACGATGATGCAGAAGATGCCCATGTCGGTGCCACCCGAAAAACCGACCAGCACCATGAGGATGCCCGAGATCGGCGCGCCGATGTTGGGCAGCGCGGCGAGCAGGCCGGTGAGCAGCCCCAGCAGCGCAGCCATCGGCACGCCATAAAGCGCGAGCAACGCCCAGGTCGCCACGCCTTCCACCGCCATGCCGATCAGCCGCCCGAACAGCAGCATCCGCAGCGCCTTGCCCATGCGATGGGCAGTGCCGTGGAAATGTTCGCGGCTTCCCTCGGGCAGCATCCAGGCGATGCCGCGCCGGTAGAGGTCCGGCTCCAGCACGAAATAGATGCCCAGGATCATGATCAGGAACGCGGTGCCGAAGCCGCCGAAGATGCCGCCCAGCGCGCGCGTGACGGGGCCGACGCCGCCGATCAGCTTCTCCGCGACGTTGGAGAAGTCGGCCTGGTTCACCGAGATGCCGTGGGCATGGCCCCAGGCCAGTACGCGCGCGGTCTGCGTCTCGATCACCGCGGGCATCTGCGCGGCCTGCGCGGCGATCTGGCTGCCGGCGAACATCACCAGCCAGATCAGGAAGGCCAGCGCCGCCAGCAGCACGATCAGGATGCGAAAGCCCCGGCGGATCGGCAGCACGCGGCTCAGCAGCCGCTGCCCACCGTCGATCATCGCGGCGAAAACCACGCCGCCGAATATCACCAGCAGCGGTTGCGCCAGATAGACCGCCAGCGCCAGCAGCGCGGCGACACCGATCCAGACGAAGGCCTTCTTCGCTTCGCTCCGCACCAGATCGTCGCGGATGTCGGTCGGGCCGGACCGTCCTTTTTCGTCACCCTCGGCCATGGTCTATCGGTCCTTCTGCGCCGTCTTCGCGATCTCGGGGCGCAGACTGGTCCAGGCGCGCCCTTCGCGCAAGGCGCGCCACCACGACAGCGGGTTCCACCCCTCGCTGCCATCGAGCGAGAAGGTGAGGAATTCGGCGCGCCCACCCACGTCGGCCAGCGGGACGGGACCGCCCAGACCCTTTTCCTCGATCGGCGCGCGGCTGTCGGCGGAATGGTCGCGGTTGTCGCCCATCAGGAAGACATAGCCCTGCGGCACCTTGACCTCGGCGTAGTTGTCCAGCGGCTGCTGGCGGTGATCGATCACGCGATAGGTCGCGCCATTGGGCAGCGTTTCGCGCAGGATCGGCAGTTCGCAGTACCAGCGGCCGTCGTTCGCGCGATAGCGCAGGCCGGGGAAATCGTCGGGATCGCACGGCTGGTTCAGATCGACCGGCAGCTCCAGCGGCGGTTCGACCTGCTGCGGCACGGGCCGCCCGTTCAGGATGATCTGCCCGTTCACCACCGCGATGCGATCGCCTGGCAGCGCCACCACGCGCTTGATGTAGTCCTCGTCGCGATCGGGCGGCACCACGATCACGATGTCGCCATAAGCGGGCGTGCGCGGCAGGATGCGCGTCATCCCGCGCGGCAGGATGTGGAAGCTGGCGGAGACCCAGGACCAGCCATAGGGATACTTGCTCACCACCAGCCGGTCGCCCACCAGCAGGTTGGGCATCATCGAGATCGACGGGATGTAGAACGGCTTGGCGATCAGGCTGTGAAAGCCCACCACGGCCAGCAGCATCAGCGCCAGCCCGCGCAGTTCCAGCAGCCAGTTGACGCCCTGCGTGTCGTCCGCGGCGGCCGGCTTCGTTTCGGCTGCGGGAACAGCGGATGTTTCAGGCAGGTCCGGTCCGGATTCGGTCGTTTCGTTCAAGCGTCACCTTGTGCGCTGGGGGCGTCGGGGTGGAGCGGGCGGGCCTCGATCACCACGAAGGCCTGCGCCCAGGGATGATCGTCGGTCAGCGTCAGGTGGATCACCGCCTCGTACCCGGCGGGCGTGATCCTGGCCAGCCGCGCCGCCGCGCCGCCGGTCAGCGCCAGCGTCGGCGCGCCGGAGGAGGCGTTGACCACGCCGATGTCCTTCATGAAGACCCCGGCCTTGAACCCGGTGCCCACCGCCTTGGAGAAGGCTTCCTTGGCGGCGAAGCGCTTGGCCAGCGTGCCGGCGCGGGTGAAGGGACGGCGGTTGGCCTTGGCCATTTCCACGTCGGTGAAGACGCGGGCCTCGAATCGTGCGCCGAAGCGGTCCAGCGATGCCTGGATGCGCTCGATGTTGCAAAGGTCGGAGCCCATGCCGATGATCATGCCGGTTCCACCGGTTTATGACCTGGACCGTCACCCCGGACTTGATCCGGGGTCTCGCTCCGCCGGGTGGCGCCCCTTGGCCGCGGATGCCAGCCTTCGCTGGCATGACGGAATGGAACGATCACCGCGCTTCGTCCATCAGGTCGCGCATCCGGCGCACCGCGTTTTCCAGTCCGACGAAGATCGCCT
This sequence comes from Novosphingobium sp. UBA1939, assembly GCF_002336885.1. Lineage (NCBI taxonomy): Bacteria > Pseudomonadati > Pseudomonadota > Alphaproteobacteria > Sphingomonadales > Sphingomonadaceae > Novosphingobium > Novosphingobium sp. UBA1939. The sequence goes on from NZ_DDFB01000154.1 coordinate 5,538, forward strand.
CGCCGATCAGGTAGTGCCCGATGTTGAGTTCGGCGAGCTGGGGAATCGCCGCGACCGGCTGGACGTTTTCGTAAGTCAGCCCGTGCCCGGCGTGCGGTTCGATGCCGTTGCGCGCCGCCAGCGCGGCCATGTCGGCGATTCGCTTGAGTTCGATCGCGCGCGTTTCGCCCGTCGCATGGGCGTATTCGCCGGTGTGCAGTTCCACCACCGGGGCGCCCAGCCGGATCGCCGCCTCAATCTGCCGCGCTTCGGGCGCGATGAACAGGCTGACGCGAATCCCCGCGTCGGACAGGCGCGCGACGATCGGGGCGAGGCGGTTGTGCTGGCCGGCGGCGTCCAGCCCGCCTTCGGTCGTCCGCTCCTCGCGCCGTTCGGGCACGATGCAGGCCGCGTGCGGGCGGTGGCGCAGTGCGATTTCCAGCATTTCCTCGGTCGCCGCCATTTCCAGGTTCAGCGGCAGGTCGGTGGCGGCCTGGATGCGGGCGAGGTCCTCGTCGCGAATGTGGCGCCGGTCCTCGCGCAAGTGCGCGGTGATGCCGTCGCCGCCCACCGCCGCGACGATTTCCGCCGCGCGCACCGGGTCGGGATGGTCGCCGCCGCGCGCGTTGCGGATCGTGGCGACGTGATCGATGTTGACGCCCAGCCGCAGCCGGCCCGGCGTGAGCGCCGCGTTGGCCGCTGCCCCGGCCATCAGGGCTGCGCCCGGCTGCCCGGCTTGACCGCCGGAGTCGCGGCCAGTTCGGGCGGCAGTTCGTCGGGCGCGTAAGTCGGGAAGTTCAGCGCCACCAGCGGGAAGAACGGCACGCCCAGATCGACCGCCCCGGCCGACCGGTCGACCAGCGCCGCGGCGGCGATCACTTCGCCCCCGGCCGCTTCGATCGCCTTGATCGCCTCGCGGCTGGAAAGGCCGGTGGTCACCACGTCCTCGACCATCAGCACCTTTTCGCCCGGCTGCAGCGTGAAGCCGCGCCGCAGCTCGAACGTGCCGGTGGGGCGTTCCACGAACAGCGCCTCCACGCCCAGCGCGCGGCCCATTTCATGGCCGATGATCAGGCCGCCCATCGCAGGGCTGACCACCTTGTTGATCTCCTTGCGCAGTTCGCGCGGGATGCCCTGCGCGGTGGCGATGGCGAGGCGGCTGGCGCGCTCGGGGTTCATCAGCACGCGGGCGCATTGCAGGTAATAGGCGCTGTGGCGGCCGGAGGAGAGCAGGAAATGCCCTTCGAGCAGGGCATGGCTGGCGCGGAATTCGGCCAACACTTCATCTTCGGTCATCGCGGATCAAGCCTTGTCTAAAATGCAGCGGGCCATCGCAAACGGGCTGTTGGCAGCCTGTCTTTGGCCGGAATCAAAAAACCTCCTAGAGCCGCTTGTGGGGCGCGGCAAGCGCTGGTACACCTTTGTTCAAGGAACAAAAGTTCCGTGTGCCTGTGGGAACCGGCGGAGAGGGGGCACTTCTCTTGCGACCGGCGGATGTAGAAAGATCGTAGGCCATGACATTGGGAGAAGTTTCCAACGCGTTCGCGCGTTGTTTTCTGCGCATTTCCGCGCCCGCAGCGCTGCTGTGGGTTCCGGCGACGGCATTCGCCGCCGGTAATGACCGATTCGCCGTGGCGCCCGGCGGCTATACGCCGATGGCGCCCACCCCCGGCAAGGGGATGCCTATTGATGGCGGCACCACCTTCCAGACGCAATATTCGCCCACCGGCCTCGAGGCGCTGTGGATGCACGACAATATCGTGATGTGGATTTTGGTCGCCACCTCGCTCTTCGTGCTGGGCCTGCTGGTCTATGTCATGCTGCGCTTCAACAGCCGCGCCAATCCGGTGCCCAGCAAGACCAGCCACAATACGCTGCTCGAAGTGGTGTGGACCGGCATTCCGGTGCTGATCCTGCTGGTGGTCTTTGTGCCCTCGATGAAGCTGCTGGCGCATCAGTTCAAGACACCGCCCAAGGATGCCATCACCATCAAGGCGATCGGCAACCAGTGGTTCTGGACCTATGCCTATCCCGACAATGGCGGCTTCGAGGTGAACAGCAACCTGTTGCCTGATGCCGAGGCGGACAAGCGCGGGGAGCCGCGCCAGCTGGCTGCCGACAACCGCATGGTCGTTCCTGTGGGTGAACCGATCCGCCTGCAAACCTTTGGGGCGGATGTGATCCACTCCTTCGCGGTGCCCAGCCTGTGGTTCAAGCTCGACGCGGTGCCGGGCCGGGTGAACGAGAAGATGCTCACCATCAAGGAACCGGGCGTCTATTACGGCCAGTGTTCCGAGTTGTGCGGCGCGCGGCATGGCTATATGCCGATCGTGGTCGAGGCGCTGCCCCGTCCCAAGTTCAACGCATGGGTGATGACGCATGGCGGCGCCAAGATCGACGGCGCGCCCGAAGCGCCCGCTCCGGTGGCCGCTGCCGCTCCGGCTGCGGCCCCTGCCGAAACTGGCGCCAAGCCCGCCTGACCCCTCTTGCGCAAGGTTTTCTGACCGATGGCTACCACTGCTGACCATTTTCAGGCCCACGGCGAGGGACATCACCACGCCGGACACGAGCATGACCACAAGCCCGCGTTTTTCCAGCGCTGGTTCATGTCGACCAACCACAAGGATATCGGCACGCTCTATCTGATCTTCGCGATTTTCGCGGGGATCATCGGCGGCGCGATTTCGGGCATGATGCGCGCCGAACTGGCCGCGCCGGGCATCCAGTATCTGGGCACATTCGCGCATTGGCTGGGGGTTTCCGATCCCAGTTTTGACCAGCAACTTCACCTGTGGAACGTGCTGATCACCGCGCATGGCCTGATCATGGTGTTCTTCATGGTGATGCCCGCCATCATCGGCGGCTTTGGCAACTGGTTTGTGCCGATCATGATCGGCGCGCCGG
>NZ_DDFB01000142.1:0-5648 GCF_002336885.1 Novosphingobium sp. UBA1939
TCGTCGATCAGGATCGAGTCCACTTCGTCGACGATCGCGTAGTTGAACGGGCGGTGCACCATCTGCGACCGCTCGTGCTTCATGTTGTCGCGCAGGTAGTCGAAGCCCAGCTCGTTGTTGGTCGCGTAGGTGATGTCGGCGTTATAGGCCGCGCGGCGCTCCTCCTCGTTGAGGTTCGGCACGATCACGCCCACGGTCAGGCCCAGGAACGTGTAGAGCACGCCCATCGTCTCGGCGTCGCGCCTGGCGAGGTAGTCGTTGACGGTCACGACGTGAACGCCCTTGCCTTCCAGCGCGTTGAGGTACACCGCCAGCGTCGCCACAAGCGTCTTGCCCTCGCCGGTGCGCATTTCCGCGATCTCGCCCCGGTGCAGCACGATGCCGCCGATCATCTGCACGTCGAAATGGCGCAGGCCCAGCGTGCGGATCGACGCCTCGCGCACGGTGGCGAAGGCTTCGGGCAGGATGTCGTCGAGCGATTGCCCCTGATCGAGCTGTTCGCGGAACTTGGCGGTCTGCGCCTTGAGTTCCGCGTCGCTCATCGCCTGAACCTGCGGTTCGAACGCGGCGATCTTGCGCACGATCTTGTCGAGCGACTTCACGTAACGGTCGTTGGACGAGCCGAAAATGGCCTTGGCGAGCGAGCCGAGCATGGAAATATCCTGAATTTGGAGAGATGTACGGGCCGCGCGCATCGCTGTGGCGTGCTGGCGCGGCGTCTGGTCGGGGAAAGCGGGTCCGAAAACGCGCGGCTTATTCGCGCCCGCGATCCGAAAGCAGGATGCCGCAGGTCCGCGCCAGCGCCACCGTGGGCAGACGCAGCATCTTGCGCTGCACCGTCGAACGTTTGCGCGGGGCTTCCCCGCCCTGCCCGGCGCAGCTTTGCGCACGTGGCGCGGCGGGCGTGGCGACAGCCACCGAAACGCCCGAATCCGCCACTTCCATCCGCGACGTCGCCAACGCGACATCGGGGAAGGACAGCCCCGTCAACAGGGCAAGAAGGGCGAGCAACAGGCGCATGTGCGAAGTTAGATAGTATCTCGCGCGCGATCCGTCCATGCCGAACCGCTGCGAAATGCCTCCAGGGTGAATCTCAGTTGCAAGTGGCGCTGGCGATCACCCGCAGCGCGGCCGCCGGATCGCCATCAGCCAGCACCCGGCAATCGCGCGACCACATCCACGGGCCGGCACGCGGCACGATCAGTACGGGCTGCGTCTGTTCGGGCAAGACCCAGCGAATCTTGTTGCGGTAGTGACCCGCTTCCGCCTTGCCCCCGGCGTCGGTCGCGGGATTGAACCGCGCCCGCGTGGAAACCAGGCGGCAGGTGGCTTCGTCCAGCGCGGCGGAGCCGCTGCCCGTCGTGATCGTGCAGCCCGTCGGCACGCCGTCCGCGCCAACCGTCACATCGAACGCCACCGCGCCTTCCGCGCCCCCGGCGAGCGCGTCCTTCGGATAGTCGTCCGCCCCGATCCAGGTGCCAGGGTTGTTGCTCGGCGTCGGTCCCTTTGGAGCGGCGGCCTGCGCGGTGCTCACGCAGGCAAGGCCTACGCAAGTAAGGGAGGTCATGGCGGTCAGCAGCAGGGTCTTGATACGCATGGCCGCATCCGTGCCCGGAATTTTCCTTCGGGTAAAGCGTCAAAGCGGTCATCGGGACCGGGCATCGAAAACACGCGCCGCGGCTTGCGATCAGCGTGGCCGGGAGCTAACCGCTTGGCCCATGTCCGACGCCGTCTCTCCGCTCGCCACGCCTTTTCCCACCCTTCCGGCCATCAGCGGGGTGACGCCGCGCATCGCCCGCGCCGGCTACAAGGACTGGGGCCGATGCGATCTGACCTATGTCGAACTGGCGGAGGGCACCTCGGTAGCCGGCGTGTTCACACGCAACGTCTGCTGCTCCTCGGAAGTCGAACTGGGCCGCGCCAATATCGCGCAGGGCCTGGGCCGCGCGCTGGTGGTCAACGCCGGCAATTCCAACGCCTTCACCGGCTATCGCGGGCGCGAGGCGGTGGAGCAGATCATGGCGCAAGTCGCCGACCATCTCGGCTGCGCGAAGGAGCAGGTGTTCGTTTCCTCGACCGGGGTTATCGGCGTGCCGCTGCCCAAGGACAAGGCGCGCGCCGGCGTCGAGGCCGCGCTCACCGCACCGGAATGTTCGTGGGAGGACGCCGCGCGCACCATCGGCACGACCGATACGTTCGCCAAGGGAGCCACCGCCACGGCTATGGTGGGCGACAGCAAGGTCACGCTGAGCGCCATCATCAAGGGTTCGGGCATGATCGCGCCAGACATGGCGACGATGCTGGGCTATGTCTTCACCGATGCGGCGATAGAGCCGGCGTTTCTCCAGCAGCTTCTTTCGGCGGCGAACCGCAGGACGTTTTCCTGCATCACCGTGGATAGCGATACCTCTACCAGCGATACCGTGCTGGCTTTCGCCACCGGCAGGGCGGGCAACGCGCCGCTGGCCTCGTTCGACAGCGCCGGCGCCGATGCCTTCGCCGCCGCGCTGGAGGACGTGTGCCGCCAACTGGCGCATCTCGTCGTCAGGGACGGCGAAGGCGCGCAGAAGTTCATTACCGTCCACGTCACCGGGGCGGTCAGCGACGAAAGCGCGCACCGCGTGGGTCTGGCCATCGCCAATTCGCCGCTGGTCAAGACCGCCATCGCCGGCGAGGACGCTAATTGGGGCCGCGTGGTCATGGCCGTGGGCAAGGCCGGCGAACCGGCGGACCGCGACCGGCTGTCGATCGGCTTCGGCGGCACCTGGGCGGCGAAGGAAGGCCAGCCGCTCGCCGATTACGACGAAGGCCCGGTCGCCGCGCATCTCAGGGGCCGCGAGATCGACATCGAGGTCGATCTCGGCCTGGGTGATGGCAGCGCAACGGTGTGGACCTGCGATCTCACGCACGGCTACATCTCGATCAACGCCGATTACCGGAGCTGACCCGCGATGCTCACGATCTGGGGACGGCTCAATTCGCACAACGTCAAGAAAGTGGCGTGGGCCGCGATCGAGATGGACCTGCCGCACCGCCGGATCGACATGGGCGGCCCGTTCGGCTTCACGCCGGAATACCTGGCCAAGAACCCCAACCGCATGATCCCGACGATCGAGGACGGCGATCTGGTGCTGTGGGAATCGAACGCGATCCTGCGCTATCTGGCGGATCGCCATGCCCCGTCGTTCCGCAGCAACGATCCCGCCATCCGCGGAATGGGCGACAAGTGGATGGACTGGCAGTTCCATTTCGCCGACGCGCAGCGCGATGCGTTCCTGGGGTGCGTGCGCCAAGGCAAGAACGCCAGCGATCCCGCGGTCGCCCGCTCGGCCGAAGCCTCGGGCGCGATGATGCGCATCCTCGACGCCGAACTCGCCACACGCCCATGGCTGTCGGGTGACCGCTTCGGCATCGCCGACATCCCGATGGGCGTCTATGCCCACACCTTCTTCAGCCTGGCGGTGCCCCGCCCCGATGTTCCGCACGTGGCGGAATGGTACGCCCGGCTGCGCGAACGTCCCGGCTATGCCAGCCAGGTCATGATCCCGCTGACATGAGCGGGAACGGGAGCGGCGACTGGACCGGCGGCTGCCTGTGCGGCACGGTGCGCTACCGGCTGGCCAGCGCGCCGACCGACGCCGGCTGGTGCCATTGCCGCACCTGCCAGCTCAATTCCGGCAGCCCGGCCATGGCCTTCGCTTCCGTCCCGGCCGATGCCTTCGTGGTCGAACAGGGCCTTGCGTCCATCGGGCGGGTATCTTCCAGCGAAAGCGGCGAACGCTGGTTCTGCCGCGCCTGCGGAACGCCGCTGCTGATGCGCGACACGTCCGCCCCCGCGACCGCCGATTTCAGCCTTGCCACGCTCGATCATCCCGAACGCGTCACGCCGGGCTTCCATATGTTCTACGCCAGCCGCATCCCCTGGGCGGAGCCAGCCGACGATCTTCCCCGTTACCCGCGTTCGCGCGCCGAAGGACTTTCATGACGGAATCCGCTCTCGACACCGCCGTCGCCGCGCTGATGCACGATACCGCCCAACGCACGCTGCTGAGGCACTATCGCCAGCTTGCCGATCACCAGATCGTGGCCAAGGCGGCGGACGATGTCGTGACCATCGCCGATACCGAAAGCGAGGCGCTGCTGATCGAAGGGCTGGCGAAGATCCTGCCCGAAGCCGCGATCGTGGGCGAAGAGGGCAGCCATGCCGATCCGACGCTGATGGACCGGCTGGGCGACAGCCTGTGCTGGGTGATCGACCCGCTCGACGGCACCAACAATTTCGCCGCTGGCAAGCCTCCGTTCGCGATCCTGATCGCGTTGGCGGAAAAGGGCGAGATCGTGGCGGGCTGGATCTACGATCCGCTGATCGACCGGCTGTGCATCGCCCATCGCGGCAAGGGTGCGTGGGTGAACGGCGAGCGCGTGATGGCGCAGGCGACCGGGCAAGAACCGCCGGTCGCCGCGATCTCGCTGGTGTTCGTGGACAAGGACAAGCGCGAGGCGATGCGCCAGCATATCGCACCGCACTATACGCTGGTGGACATCCCGCGCTGCGCGGCCGAGCAGTATCCACGCATCGTGCTGGGAGTGAACGATCTGTCGATCTTCGAACGCACGCTGGCGTGGGACCACGCGGCGGGCGTGCTGTTCGTCAACGAAGCCGGCGGCAAGGCCGCGCGGCCCGATGGTTCGCCCTACCTGCTGGACCGGCATCTGGAGCCGGGCCTGATCGCGGCGGCCACCCCCGCGCTGTGGGATGCCATGGCGGAGAGGCTGAACGCCCTGCCCGCCGAGTAAACCCCGGCGTACCCCGCCCCGTCATTGCGAGCGTGAGCGAAGCAATCCAGAGTCCGGCGTGCCGCTCTGGATTGCCGCGGGGCTTCGCCCCTCGCAATGACGATTCAGGGCACTTTCGTCGGGTTTAGAGAACGCTTTCGATCCAGCCCTTGAGCTGGCTCTTGGGCGCGGCACCCAGCTTCTGCGCCACCGGCTTGCCATCCTTGAACAGAACCAGCAGCGGGATCGACTGCACGCCGATTTCGCCCGGAATGCCGGTGTTTTCCATGATGTCCATCTTGGCGATGGTCAGCTTGTCGCCCAGTTCCTCGGCGATCTCTTCCAGCGCCGGCGCGATCATCTTGCACGGGCCGCACCAGTCNNGCCCAGAAATCGACCAGCACGGGCTTGTCGGATTCGAGAACGTCGGCGGCGAAGCTGGCGTCGGTGACGGCTTTGGTGGACATCGGTAACTCCTTCTGGTCTTGGCCGCCAATCTAGGCGGTCCCTGTCTTGAAACAACAGATCACGCGGAAAAGGATTCCTGCGCGGGGGAAAGGTCCAGCTTCTGCGCCGCCAGCAGCGCCTCCGGCAAGGCGAACAGTTGCGGCGTGTGGGTATAGAGCAGCGCGGCTTCCACGCGGCGGCCGGGATGGATCACCTTCAGCGCCGCGACATAGGCCGCCATCTGGCGCAGGTAGGCCGCCGGAATCTCCTCGATTCGCGCGGGCGGTCGGCGCGCCGTCTTGAAATCGACGATGCGGATCAGGTCGGAGCGGACGATCAGCCGGTCGATCGTGCCCGTCACCACGCGCCCTTCGACCACCGCCGCCAGCGGCACTTCGGCCAGCGAATCCGGGCCGAACACGTCC
>NZ_DDFB01000112.1:0-825 GCF_002336885.1 Novosphingobium sp. UBA1939
CGCCTGCCGGTGTCGAAGCCGCAGGCCGAGGCGCTCGATGCCGCCGCTCGCACCGCCTGGCGCGACGGGCGCGCCACGCTGGACCTGATCGAAACCGCGACCGGCCGCTGGAGCGGTGAAGTCGCCCGCGCNNGGGCGGGGCGAGGATTACCTCGTGTGGCGTTTCACGCCCGTGAACCAGCGCGATCTGGTGGCGGAGATGGTGCAGCACATCGGCGGCAAGGTGGGTCGCGCGCTGGCCCGCGAAAGCATCCAGGCGGCGGTCGTGGCGCCGGACGGGCGCATCCTTGCCGGAAATACCGCGTTCGCCAGCCGCGCCAGCGGGGAAGAGAACGGCGCGGTTGCCGGGACCGAATTCGTGTCCTGGTTCCGCTCGGACGAGCAGGAGCGGATCTACTACGCGAGCGAGGGGGCCAAGGGCATCCCGGTGCGTTTCATCCACATGCCGGTAGCCGATCCGGACGGGGGCATCGATGCCGATCCCTCGCACACCGCCTCGCTGTTCATCCTGCTCGACAACCAGGGCGGGGTGGGCGACGCGCGCACCGGCCTGCCGCAGATCGAGGCTCTGCTCGCAAGGCTGCCGCTGGGCCTGGCCATGACGGACCGCGACGGGCGCTTCCTGTTCGCAAACCGGGCTTTCCTGCGCGCCGCCGGCCATGACGACACGATGCCGCCTCCCTATCCTTCGGACCTTGTCATCCGCGAGGACAAGGGCGCGCTCGCCGATGCCGTGCGCCGTTACGCGCAAGGGGCGCCGACGGCGGGCGATGTGGCGGTGCGGCTGCGGTCCTCGCCAGAGGAGCCGGTTTCGCTGAGCCTTGC
>NZ_DDFB01000112.1:838-4460 GCF_002336885.1 Novosphingobium sp. UBA1939
CACCAAGATGCAGGCCGTGGGCCAGCTCGCCGGCGGCGTGGCGCACGATTTCAACAACGTGCTGACCGCGATCATCGGGTATTGCGACCTCATGCTGATGCGCCACACGCCGGGCGACAGCGACTACGACGATATCCAGCAGATCAAGGCCAATTCCAACCGCGCGGCATCGCTGACGCGCCAGCTGCTCGCCTTCTCGCGCCAGCAGACGCTGCGCCCCGAAGTGCTGCAACTGCCCGACGTGGTGGCCGAGGTGTCCACCCTGCTCAAGCGGCTGCTGGGCGGCAAGATCCAGCTGGAAGTGACGCATGACCGCGACCTTGGCTTCGTGCGGGCCGATCCGGTGCAACTGGAACAGGTGCTGCTTAACCTGGCGGTCAACGCGCGCGATGCCATGGCCGACAACAAGAGCGGCGGGGTGCTGCGGCTGATGACCCGGCGCATCACCGCCGCCGACGTGCGCGGGATGAAAAGCGATATCCTGCCGATCGGCGATTACACTGCGCTGATCGTCGAGGACAACGGCCACGGTATCAAGCCGGCGCTGCTCGGCAAGATCTTCGAACCGTTCTTCACCACCAAGGAAAAGGGCAAGGGCACCGGGCTCGGGCTTTCGACGGTCTATGGCATCGTCAAGCAATCGGGCGGGTTCATCTTCGCCGAAAGCGAGGTAGGCCGGGGCACGCGGTTTTCGATCTACCTGCCGGTCCATGCCCCCGATCCGGCAGCCAGCCTGGAAGGCCCGAAGCCGAAGGCTGATGTCCGGCGCGAATGGAGCGGTGGTGGGCGCGTGCTGCTGGTCGAGGACGAGGACACCGTCCGCGCCGTGGCCGAGCGCGCGCTGGTGCGGCAGGGCTACGAGGTGACCACCGCCGCCGACGGCGAGGAAGGGCTGGAAGCGATCGGCCGGAACGGGCCGTTCGACCTGGTGGTGAGCGACGTGGTGATGCCTTCGATGGACGGCCCCGCCATGGCGCGGGAGATTCGCCGGCTGAAGCCCGATCTGCCGGTGCTGTTCATGTCGGGCTATGCCGAAGAGCAGCTGCGGCGCGATATCGACATCCCCAATATGCACTTTATCGCCAAGCCGTTCTCGGTCGCGCAGATCGTCGCGGCCGTGGAAAAGGTTCTGCGAGGCGCATAAAATCTATAATCTACAATGGTATGGATGATTTTCCGGTGATGCCGGGAAAAATTTTCGTTCCCATCTTGTTCTTATGGAACAAAGTGGGTACATAGTCCCTGTTGACGGTTCAGGTCAGCCATCTCTAGCAAGGGGACGAGAAGCCATGGCGGCGCAGCTCAAGCTCATTCAGGAAGGCAAAGACAAGGAAATGGATCGTCAGAAGGCGCTCGACGCGGCGCTCGCCCAGATCGACCGGGCATTCGGCAAGGGCTCGGTGATGAAGCTCGGCTCGAAGGAGACCATGCAGGTGGAAGCGATTTCCACCGGGTCGCTCGGGCTGGATATCGCGCTCGGGGTCGGCGGCCTGCCGCGCGGCCGCGTGATCGAAGTGTACGGGCCGGAAAGCTCGGGCAAGACCACGCTGGCGCTGCACGTCATCGCCGAAGCGCAGAAGAACGGCGGCACCGCCGCGTTCGTCGACGCCGAGCACGCGCTCGATCCGGTCTATGCCAAGAAGCTGGGCGTCAACATCGACGAACTGATCGTTTCGCAGCCCGATACCGGCGAACAGGCGCTGGAAATCACCGACACGCTGGTCCGTTCCAACGCGATCGATGTGCTGGTGGTCGACTCGGTCGCCGCGCTGGTGCCCAGGGCGGAAATCGAGGGCGAGATGGGCGACAGCCACGTCGGCCTGCAGGCGCGCCTGATGTCGCAGAGCCTGCGCAAGCTGACCGGTTCGATCAGCCGTTCGCGCTGCATGGTGATCTTCATCAACCAGCTGCGCATGAAGATCGGCGTGATGTACGGCAATCCCGAAACCACCACCGGCGGCAACGCGCTCAAGTTCTATGCCTCGGTCCGGCTCGACATCCGCCGCACCGGGCAGATCAAGGACCGTGACGAGATCGTCGGCAACTCCACCCGCGTCAAGGTCGTCAAGAACAAGGTCGCGCCTCCGTTCAAGCAAGTCGAATTCGACATCATGTACGGCGAGGGCATCTCCAAGATCGGTGAGATTCTCGATCTCGGGGTCAAGGCCGGGCTCGTCGAAAAGTCGGGTGCGTGGTTCAGCTACGATTCGATCCGCATCGGCCAGGGGCGCGAGAACGCGAAGAATTACCTGCGCGAGAACAAGGAAGTTTGCGACCGTCTGGAAGCCGCCATTCGCGGCCGCACCGAACAGGTTGCCGAAGGACTGATGGCGGGGCCGGACGCGGACGACGACATCTGATCCTTCAGGCTGACGGGCGCGGGCATCTTCCTCTCGCTCGCGTCCGTCCAGCCAGACCAAAGAACCGGCACGCTCCCCGGCAGGAGCCGTGCCGGTTTCTTGGCGTCGGGAGGGATCGGGAAGAAGGCGAACGAACATGACGGACATCGGCGAATGGCAGGGCGGCGTGGGCCGGAGCTGGGCGGACGAGCACGCCAGGACGGACCGGAGCTTTTCCCGGATGACGCCGCATCTGCTGGCGGCGATCCATGAAGAGCAGGCGCGGTACGTCGTCGATATTGGCTGTGGCGCCGGCGAACTCTCGCTTGCGCTCGCGCGGGCCCGCCCCGATGCGGCAGTCACCGGTGTCGACGTTTCGGCGGACCTGGTGGCGGCTGCGTCGGCACGGGCTGCCGGATTGGAAAACGTGCGTTTCGCCGTTGCCGATGCCTCGACCTGGCAGCCGGAGCAGGCCCCGGACCTGTATGTCTCGCGCCATGGCGTGATGTTCTTTCCCGAACCGCCGGCCGCTTTCGCGCACCTTTCCGCCATAGCCGCGCCGGGCGCGCGAATCGTCTTCTCCTGCTTCCGCACCCCGCGCGAGAATCGCTGGGCGAGCGGGATCGCTTCGCTGCTGCCGGAATCCGGCACATCCGCGTCAGCCCCACCCCCAACTTCAGCCGATCCCTTCGCGCCGGGGCCGTTCGCGTTCGCCGATCCCGATCATGTGCGCACCTGCCTGCGCGGGTGGCGGGACGTGACGTTCACCCCGGTCGATTTCGACTATATCGCCGGAGCCGGACCTGATGCCGTGGCCGAAGCGCTGGCGTTCTTCGGCCGGATCGGTCCCGCGGCGCGGGCGATTCGCGTGATGTCCGAAGCGGAGCGGCCAGCCTTCCTGGAACGGTTGGCAAATCTGCTTGAAAGCTACCGTTCAGGCGATGTCGTCTCGTTCCCCGCGGCGGTCTGGCTGGTGCGCGCGACGGCCGAATAGCATGTGCGATCACATTGATCGGCGAAACGTGCTTGTTCCGGGCCGAACGCTCGCTTAATCGGCGGCTCATGACGTCGACGAACGAAATCCGCCGGTCCTTCCTCGAATACTTCGGCTCGCAAGGGCACGAGGTGGTGCACAGCGCGCCGCTAGTGCCCTACAACGACCCGACCCTGATGTTCACGAATGCGGGCATGGTCCCGTTCAAGAACGTGTTCACGGGGCTGGAAACGCGCGCCGTGCCGCGCGCCACGTCCTCGCAGAAGTGCGTGCGCGCCGGCGGCAAGCA
>NZ_DDFB01000135.1:0-24889 GCF_002336885.1 Novosphingobium sp. UBA1939
GCAAGTCTCGCTCCCCTCCCGCTTGCGGGAGGGGTTGGGGGTGGGAACCCCTCGCTTCCAGCCCTCAGGCCGCCAGCCGGTAGGGTTCGATCTCGCCCGCCAGATAGAGCTTCTTGGCCTTGGCGCGGCTGAGCTTGCCGGAGCTGGTGCGCGGCAGGGTGCGCGGGGGGACGAGTTCCACCACGCAGTTCATGCCGGTGATCGAGCGGACCTTCTCGCGGATCTGGTCGCGCAGCTTCACCCGCTCCACCGGATCGGAGACACGGCAGTGGACCAGCACCGCCGGCGCTTCCTCACCGTTCTCGGTTTCCACCGAGAAGGCGGCGATATCGCCCTGGTGGAAGCCCGGCAGCTGTTCCACCGCCCATTCGATGTCCTGCGGCCAGTGGTTCTTACCGTTGATGATGATCATGTCCTTGGCGCGGCCGACGATGAACAGGTAGCCCTCGGCATTGAGGTAGCCCATGTCACCGGTATCGAGCCAGCCATCGACCAGGCAGGCATCGGTCGATTCGGGATCGCGGAAATAGCTGTGCATCACCGACGAGCCGCGGCACCACACCTTGCCGATGTGATGGTGGGCCAGCGCGCCGCCGTTCTCGCCCCGGATCGCCAGGTCCATGCCCTTCACCGGCACGCCGCAGTTGACGATGGCGCGGTAGCGCGCCGGGCGCGACAGGTCGCGCGGGCAGCCGGACAGGCGCTCTTCCTCGACCAGTTCCACGCGGATGCCTTCGCCCGGCGGCATGATCGTCACCGCCAGCGTCGCTTCGGCGAGGCCATAGCTGGGCAGGAAGGCGCTCGCCTTGAACCCGGCCTCGGCGAAGGCGTTGACGAAGTTCTGCATCACGTCGGGCCGGATCATGTCCGCGCCGTTGCCCGCCACGCGCCAGCGCGACAGGTCGAAGCGTTCGGACACGTGGCTCTGGCTGGAAATGCGGCGGGCGCAGATGTCATAGCCGAAGGTGGGCGAATAGGAGAGCGTGGTGCCCGGATTGCGGCTGATGAGATCGAGCCAGGCGAGCGGGCGCCGCGCGAAGTCCTCGGTCTTGAGGTAGTCCACCGAAACCTGGTTGGCGATCGGCGACAGGAAGCAGCCGACCAGCCCCATGTCGTGATACCACGGCAGCCACGAGATGCAGCGGTCGGGCGTGGTGATGCCCATGCCGTGCGCGTGGCCGGCCAGGTTCGCCAGCAGCGCGCGGTGCGTCACCGCCACGCCGTGCGGGAAACGCGTCGAGCCGCTCGAATACTGGAGATAGCAGATCGCGTCGGGATCGGCCGGCGGCAGCGGCTGGTCCGAAACCGGGCCGGCGTGGAATTCGTCCCACGACAGGCCCTTGCAGCCCTGCCGCGCGGCGGCCTCGCCGGCCATGGCCGCGATTTCGCCCGGGAACAGCAGCATCAGCGGGTCCGAGCTGGCGAGCTGGACCGCGAGCTGGTCGATATAGCTGTCCTTGCCACCGAAGCTGGTCGGCAGCGGCAGCGGCACCGGCCAGGCGCCGGCATAGATCGTGCCGCAGAACAGCGCCGCGAAATCGGGGCCGGTTTCGGCGACCAGCGCGATCCGGTCGCCCGGTTTCACGCCCATGGCCAGCAGCCGGCCGGCCGCCGCCAGCGCGTCGGCGCGCAGTTCGGCGTAAGGGTAGGGGCGGGTCAGCGTGCCACGCGGATCGTGGAAATTGAGGCCCTTCTCGCCCTGCGCGACATAGTCCAGCGCATCGCAGAAGGTGTCGAAATCGGAATAGCGGCGCGGCAATGCATCGTCGTTCGGCGTGGGAACGAGAGCCGCCTTCTCCACAACGGCGTCCGTAACGGTCATGCGATACCCCGGTTTCTCTGTCTTTTTCCTGCCGGGCGTTTCTGCTCCGGCAGGTGAACGGCCCATGACTGTGTCCCGGTTCCCCTTGCGCGGGGTACGGGTGCGGACGTTCTCATTTAATCCTGACTGTGGCACGAATGTGGCGCGATGAATCTGCAAGGTGTTCCAGACCGGCGCAAACGGCCGCCCAAACCGCTCGATCCGGCGCGGATGGAGGAGATGGCGCTCGCCTATGTCGCGCGCTTCGCCACCAGCGCGGGCAAGCTGGCCGCCTATCTGGCGCGCAAGCTGCGCGAACGCGGCTGGGATGGCGCCAGCCCGCCCGACGTGGACGGGCTGGTCGCGCGGTTCGTGCGCGCGGGTTATGTCGACGATGCCGGCTATGCGCGGGCGAAGGCGCAGGGCCTGCTGCGGCGCGGCTATGGCGCGCGGCGGATCGACCAGGCGCTGGGGCACGCGGGCATTGCCGAGGACATGCGCGCGGAGGCGCGCGGATCGGAGCGCGATCGCCGCCACGCCGCGCTGGTCATGGCGCGCAAGCGGCGCTTCGGCCCGTGGGGCGAGGATCGGGGAACGGATGGACCGAAGATCGATCCGGCCCGGCGCGAACGGCAGGTCGCCGCGCTGCTGCGCGCCGGGCACCCCCTTGCATACGCGCGCCGACTGGTCGATGAGCCTAGCATCGAGGCAGCGGAAGAATGGGTCGATGAAATTCTGGATTAAGACCGCCGCACTGGCGTGCACCGTGGCCGTGATCGGCTGCTCCCCCGTTGCGGCCGATACGGGCGGAAAAAGCGCCGCGCGGCCCGCCGCTTCGGCGCCGGCGACGCATCCGGTTTCCGGCCTGCCGGTCGTCACGCTCACGGTCAACGGAGCCAAAGGACCGCACACCTTCCGCGTCGAAGTGGCCCGCACCAGTGAGGAACAGGCGCAGGGCCTGATGTTCCGCACCGCGATGGGCGCGGACGAAGGCATGATCTTCCCGATGGACCCGCCGCGCGACGCCGCGTTCTGGATGAAGAACACGGTCATCCCGCTCGACATCATCTTCATCGGCCCGGACCGGCGCATTCTCAACATCGCCGCCAATGCGGTGCCTTATGACCTGACCTCGCTGCCCTCGGACGGCATCGCCGCAGGCGTGCTCGAACTGAACGGCGGCCGCGCGGCGGAACTCGGAATCAAACCGGGCGACAAGGTGGAGTGGTAGGGTCAGGCCGCCGTCCGGTTCCGACGATGGCCGTTTCGACCATTTGCCGTGGGGGCAAGCCGTGAAAAGGGGCCTATCCCGGCTTGCGGAATCCCTCCCTCAGGGGCTAAGCGGCCCCCACCCTCGCGAAAGATGACGGCACCATGAGCTTTCTCGGCAAGATCTTCACCTGGTGGGACGGCGCCACCATCGGCACCCTGCTCGACAGTTCGCTGAAGGGCGAGCTGGTGGGCACCGACGCGCAGGGCAACAAGTACTACCGCTCGCGCAAGCCCTATCCCGCCGGCCATCCGCGCGCGGGCGAGGAACGCCGCTGGGTGATCTACGATGGCGCCAACGATGCCAGCCGCGTGCCCGCCGAATGGCATGGCTGGCTCCACGGCGGCTTCGACGGCGTGCCCGAAAGCAATCTGCCGCCGCCGCGCATCTGGGAAGCGGACTACACGCCCAACGCCACCGGCACCGCGCTGGCCTATCGGCCGCAGGGCGCGCTGGAACGCGGCGGCAAGCGCGCGCCCGCGACCGGCGACTACGAAGCCTGGTCTCCGGAATAAGCGCCGTCCGGCCCCGATGAACCGTCTTTCCCGGCCGCTGCTTCCGCTTGCCGCCTGCGCGGCGCTGGCGGGTCTTGGCGGGTGCCAGCGCCAGCCCGAAGCCGCGCCCCCGCCCGAAGCGACCGAAACCGGCGCGCCGGCGGCGGCTGGATCGGGCGGTGTGGTCGAAAGCGAATACGGCACGCCGGTCAAGGACCGCGTCGCCACGCTGGGCTTCCTCAACAAGCGCAACAACATCACGCAGGTGCTGGTGATGAAGACGGGCGAATCGCGCCGCATCGGCAACGCGATCGTCAAGCTGGCCACCTGCGAGCGCACCGCGCCGTGGGAAGACCCGCAGGAAACCGGTGCCTTCGTCCAGCTGTTCGTGGAAGAGCGCGCAACCACCCAGGAAAAGCTGGCGTGGCACAAGATCTTTTCGGGCTGGCTGTTCAAGAACTCGCCCTCGCTCAACGTCGTCGAGCACCCGGCCTATGACGTGTGGGTCAAGGACTGCGCGATGAAGTTCCCCGGCGAGGAGGACGATCCCGCCTCCGCCAGCAGCGCGGCGAAGCCGGCGGGCAAGCCGAGCACCGCGCCGGCGCCGGCGCCAGCACCATCCCCGGCCGCAACGCCCGCCGCTCCCAAGCCTGCCGCCCCCAAGCCCGCCACCCCGAAGCCGGCCACTCCGAAACCGTCTGGCGCCAGCACCGACGAGTGAGGCCGCTGCGCGTGGCGCAGCATGTCGAGGTATCGTTCCTGCGGAATTTCGACCGCGCCCAGCGAGGCCAGGTGCGGCGTGGTGAACTGGCAATCGAGCAATTCCGCGCCCGATCGCCGCAAGGCCGCCACCAGCCAGGCCAGCGCCACCTTGGACGCGTCATTCATCCGGCTGAACATGCTTTCGCCGCAGAACACGCGGGCGAAGCCCACGCCATAGAGCCCGCCAACCAGCCGTCCGTCGGCCCAGGTCTCGATCGAATGGGCGTGTCCGACCGCGTGCAGCTTGCGGTAGCTTTCGCGGATGCGCCGGCTGATCCAGCTTTCCTCCGCATCCGGGCGCGGCGCGGCGCAGGCGTCGATCACCGAATCGAACGCGGCGTTGCACGTCACCGTGAACCGCCCGCGCCGCAGCGTGCGCGCCAGCGAGCGGGACAGGTGGAACCCGTCGAGCGGCAGGATCGCCCGCATCCGCGGCTCCACCCAGAACACCTCGGGATCGTCGCGACTGTCCGCCATCGGGAAAATTCCCGCGCGATAGGCCTTGAGCAGCAGCTCGGGCGGGATGATCGGTTCGTCGGGCGGCGTCATCGTCGTCGAAATGTCTTTGAGTCGGTTGCACTCGCGCCGTCAACCCACTAAGGGCGCTTTTCCGAGCACAGGAGTGTAGCTCAGTTGGTAGAGCATCGGTCTCCAAAACCGAGGGCCGCGGGTTCGAATCCTGCCACTCCTGCCATCCTCTCCGCCCCGGCGTAGAGAGGTTTTCGTTTCCTTTCAGGTTTGTGCGTCCGCTTGGGCGACGCGCGCGACCCGTTCCCGACCGGTCCCGCGGCACGGCGGCGAAGAGTCCGGAACGGACGCAATCGCGCCGCCGGCAAACCGCCGCCCGCCGCCCCGCGAATCGTCGCGATCCGCCACCGCTCTCGCCGCTCTTGCCAATCCGCCGGCTTGCGCCTAGATATCGGCCATCTTCCGACATCGGAAACATCGCCTGCCCCTCCCGGACCTGTCCGGGGCGGCGATGTCCCCTAGGCGGAAGACAGGATTTCATCAGGTAGCGAAAGCGGCAAGGATCATGGCGAAGACCAGCCCCGGCGAATTCATCAACCAGGTACGCGCGGAAGCGCGCAAGGTGGTCTGGCCGACGCGGCAGGAAACCACCACCACCGCGATCTTCGTCGGCATCATGATGCTGATCCTGGCGGTGTTCTTCCTCGGCATCGACAGCCTGTTCGGCTTCGTCGTGCGCTGGCTGCTCTCGCAGGCCTGAAGCCTGCCGCCTCCCTTCGGCACCTGACAAGACTTCAAGGATTTTCCATGGCTCGCTGGTACATCATCCACGCCTATTCCGGTTTCGAAAACAAGGTGCGCGATTCGATCCTTGCCGAAGCGGAACGGATCGGCCTGTCGCAACTGGTCGAGGCGGTGGAAGTGCCGACCGAAACCGTGACCGAGGTGAAGCGCGGCAAGAAGGTGCAGGTCGAACGCAAGTTCATGCCCGGCTACGTGCTGGCCAAGCTGGCGATGAACGACGACATCTACCACCTCGTCAAGAACACGCCCAAGGTCACCGGTTTCCTCGGCACCAACAACAAGCCGCAGCCGATTTCCGACAAGGAAGCCGCCCGCTACTTCGGCGCGCGCGAACAGGCCGCCGCCGAGCCGCGCAAGAACGTTGCGGTCGATTACGAGATCGGCGATTCGGTCAAGGTCAACGCCGGCCCGTTCGCCTCGTTCAACGGCACGGTGGAAGAACTCGATTTCGAAAAGCAGCGCGTGAAGGTCGCCGTGTCGATCTTCGGCCGCGCCACGCCGGTCGAACTGGCGTTCGAGGAAGTCGAACTGGTCAAGTAATTCCACGGACGCGCCGGCAGGCCGGACCGGCGCGCTTTCGCCGCGCGCTGGCCGCTGACCGGAGAGTCCGTTGCTGACCACCCTGATCCTCGCGCTGGCGGCAGCATCCGCGCCGGTCGCGGGAAGCGCCGCGCCACGCCCGCCTGCCCCCGTTCCCGCTTCCGCCGCCAAAGCGCCCGGGGAACTGGCCAGAGAACTTGAACGCCTGCTGGCCTCGCCCCGGTTCGCCGCCGCGCGGGAGGCGTTGCGCGCGGATCATGCCCGGCTGGTCGACGATATCGTCACCCTGACCGAAATTCCCGCGCCACCGTTCGGCGAGGAGGCGCGCGGCCGCGCCATGGCCGCGATGATGCGCGCGGGCGGCCTGCCCGATGCGGCAATCGACGGCATCGGCAACGTCATCGCCACGCGCCGGGGCACGAAGCCCGCGCTTGCGCCGCTGATCGTGGCCGCGCATCTCGATACCGTGTTCCCGGCCGGCACCGACGTGAAAGTCCGCCGCGAAGGCACCCGCCTGATGGCGCCCGGCATCGGCGACGATACCCTGGGCCTGGCGGTGATGCTGGCGATGGTCCGCGCCATGGACAGGGCCGGCATCCGCACCGAACGCGATATCGTGTTCATCGCCAACGTGGGCGAGGAAGGGCCGGGCGATCTGCGCGGGATGCGCCATTTCTTCGCGCAGGACCCGCGCGCGAAACAGGCGGCCGGGTTCATCACCATCGATGGCGCGGGCGCGGGCTGGATCACCACGCGCGGAGTGGGATCGCGGCGCTGGCGCCTGGTGTTCGACGGACCGGGCGGGCACAGCTTCGACAAGTTCGGCATCGTCAACCCGCTGGCGGCGCTGGCGCGCACCGTGACCGGGCTTTACGGCATTCCCGTGCCCACGCAGCCGCGCACCACCTATTCCGCCAGCGTCGTGGGGGGCGGCACCTCGGTCAACACGATCCCGGCGCAAGTCTTCCTCGATGTCGACATCCGCTCCGAATCGCCGGCGGAAATCGACCGGATCGATACCGCGCTCCACGCCATCGCCACGGCGGCGGTGAACGAGGAGAACCGCGCCCGATCGACCGACGGCGGCCGGATCGCCGTGACCTTCAAGCCGATCGGCAATCGCCCCGCCGGCACTACGCCCGAAACCGCGCCGCTTGCGGTGATCGCGGCAACGGCGGCGCGGGCGGAGGGGTTCGCGCCGCACTTCGAGCCCCTGTCGACCGATGCCAACGTGCCGATGAACCTCGGGATTCCGGCCATCGCCATTGGCGCGGGCGGTGATGGCGGCGGTGCGCACGCGCCGAGCGAATGGATCGACGTGGCCGAAGACGCCAGCGTGCGCGGCGCGGCGGCTGCCATGGCGACAGTGCTGGGGGCCGCCAACGCGCTGCCGTGAAGCGCGGCATGCCGCGTCCCCACCCCGAATCCCCTTGCATTTCGCGCCATTTGCGCTAGGTGCGCGCGCTTCCGGGCAACCGGAAATCCGTGCGGAAGAGGGTTCGCCCTCGTCTGACCGCTCACTCTGAGGAGCCGGAACTTCCGGTCTCCGACAGGAAGAAAGGAGGCCAGCAATGGCCAAGAAAATCGAAGGTTACATCAAACTGCAGGTCGCCGCCGGCGATGCCAAGCCTGCACCGCCGATCGGCCCGGCCCTGGGCCAGCGCGGCGTGAACATCATGGAATTCTGCAAGCAGTTCAACGCTGCCACGCAGGAACTCGAAAAGGGCATGCCGCTTCCGACCATCATCACGGTCTATGCGGATCGCTCGTTCACGTTCGTCACCAAGACGCCGCCGGCAACCTACCTGATCAAGAAGGCCATCGGTCTCAAGTCCGGCTCGAAGACGCCGGGCAAGGAATCGGCCGGCACGATCAAGCGCTCGCAGCTCGCCGAAATCGCCCAGGCCAAGATGCAGGACCTGAACGCGAACGACATCGACGCGGCGACGAAGATCATCGAAGGCTCCGCGCGCGCGATGGGCCTGCAGGTTGTGGAGGGCTGATCCCATGGTGAACCTGACCAAGAAGCAGAAGTCGCTCACGGAAAAGCTGGGCGACAACCAGAAGCTCTATGGCGTTGACGAAGCGATCCAGCTTCTCAAGGACCTCCAGAGCGCCAAGTTCGACCAGACGCTCGAAGTCGCGCTGAACCTCGGCGTCGATCCGCGCCACGCCGACCAGATGGTTCGTGGCATGGTCACGCTGCCCTCGGGCACCGGCAAGGACGTGAAGGTCGCCGTGTTCGCCCGTGGCGACAAGGCCGAAGCCGCTCTCGCCGCCGGCGCCGACAAGGTGGGTGCGGAAGACCTGCTCGAAGACATGCAGGCCGGCAACCTCGACTACGGTCGCGTCATCGCCACGCCCGACATGATGGGCATCGTCGGCCGCCTCGGCAAGGTGCTCGGCCCCAAGGGCCTGATGCCGAACCCGAAGCTCGGCACCGTCACGCCGAACGTTGCCGAAGCGGTCAAGGCTGCCAAGGGCGGCCAGATCGAATTCCGCGTCGAAAAGGCCGGCATCATCCATGGCGGCATCGGCAAGCTCTCGTTCTCGAACGAAGCGCTGCGCGCCAACTTCGACGCGTTCGTCGATGCGATCGTCAAGGCGAAGCCGGCTGGCGCCAAGGGCAAGTACGTCCGCAAGGTCGGCCTGTCCTCGTCGATGGGCCCGGGCCTCAAGATCGACGTCGCGCAGGTGCACGGCGGCTGATTTCCGGCCGATCCTGACCAATCGCGAAAAAGGGCCGGGGGGCATGTCTCCCCGGCCTTTTTCGTGGCGATCATAGTATCCGCCACCGATGGCGCGCTGCCCACCCCCAACCCCTCCCGCANNCAAGCGGGAGGGGAGCGAGACTTGCATCGTCGCAGGCGGCGTTAGTCGCAGCGGGGTGAGCCGCCTGCGCGTTACATTGGCAAACGATGCCACGGCTTTTTTCGCAAGCGCGCTATCCTTGCCGGCGGCGCTGGTGCAGGAGGCGCGCATGGCCGACGATCCGCTTCGCAGCAATCCGCCTTCCGACCCGGCCGGCAATCCCGTGCGGCGCGCCCGCGCCATGGTGGAGGCCGAAGTGCCCCCTGCCCGGCGCGGCCCCGGCTGGGACCGGCACTGGCGCGAACTGGAAGCCTATGTCGAGGCGCAGGCGGGCGTCTGGACCGGCGCCGGCGCCGGGGAAGATCCGTTCGCCCGGGACGATTGATCTTTCGGCAGATTGACCGGCTGACCGCCCCCGCTCTAACGCGCGCTATCGCGAATCGCGCGATGCGGAAGGGGCCGCGCGTTGGGGATCACACTGTCCGGAAGGACCAGGCCGCTGTGGCGGCGAGCGTCCACCGCCTCCATGGCTATCGCGATGACGGCGTCCGTGACGGCACCCGCACGCGCGGCGGAAGCGGATGACGGCCTGCGCGTAACCGGCAACGTGCGCTTGCGCGTGGAGGCGATCGACGGACAGGCGCGCCCCGGCTTCGACAGCAGCGATACGCTGGTCAACCTGCGCACGCAGGTGCTGGCGCAATATCGCAGCGGGCCGATTCGCGTGGTCGCCGAAATCCACGACAGCCGCGTGTGGAACGCCGATCCGGGCACCCCCGTGACCACCAGCGAAGTGAACACGCTGGAACCGGTGCAGGCCTTCGTCGGCTATGATCTGGGGCCTGTACTGGGGCCGGGCACCAAGGTTTCGGTGCAGGGCGGGCGCTTCACCCTGGCGCTGGGATCGCGCCGGCTGATCGCGGCCGACGAATACCGCAACACGGTCAACAGCAATACCGGCGTGCGCGTGGACATCGCCGGGCGGCGCGGCTTGCAGGCCACGCTGATCTATGCGCTGCCGGCGATGCGCCTGCCCGACGATGCGGCATCGCTGCGCAGCGGCAAGGTGGAGCTGGACCGCGAAAGCTTCGACGCGGTGCTGTGGGGCGGGATCGTCAGCCGCTCCGTCTCGCGCGCGGGCGCGGCGGTCCCGGTCACGGCTGAGCTGGGCTTCTTCCATTTCGGCGAACGCGACGCCCCCGGCCGCCCTACCCGCGACCGGTCGCTGAGCACGGCGAGCGCGCGCGTGATCGCCGATCCGCGCCCCGGCCATGCCGATGGCGAGGCGGAGGTGATGGTCCAGTGGGGGCACACCCGCACCTCGCTGGCCGCCACCGCGCCCGAATTGCCGGTGCGCGCCACGTTCTTCCATGCCGATGCGGGTTACACGTTCACCGGCCCGTGGCGCCCGCGCCTGTCGATCGAGTTCGACTATGCCAGCGGCGCGGGCAGTGGTGGCCGCTATGGCCGTTTCGATACGCTGTTCGGTATGCGGCGCGGCGATTTCGCGCCTTCGGGCATCTACAACGCGGTCACGCGCGCCAATATCGTGACGCCCGGAATCCGGCTGGAAACCGCGTCCGACCGGCGGCTCGACCTGCTGGCGACCTATCATCCGATGTGGCTGGCCGACTCGCGCGACAGTTTCGCCACCACTGGCGTGCGCGATGCCAGCGGCCGGTCGGGCTCCTTCGCCGGGCACCAGTTCGACGCGCGGCTGCGCTACTGGCTGCTGCCGCGCCATCTGCGGCTGGAACTGGATGGCGTGCTGCTGGCCAAGGGCCGCTTTCTGACCGACGCGCCCAACGCGCCGCCGGGGCGGACCACGCGCTACGTCTCGTTCAACCTCAGCGCGCTGTTCTGACCGGCGCCAGATTGGCGCGGGTGTAGCATTCCACGACCAGGCTGATCGCGGTTCCCCCACCCAGACGCAAGACCGCGCGGTGCGACAGGACCGTACCGGCAGGGCATTCCGCCGCCCGCCCACGCCGCGCCTCCAGCCGTTCGCGCCGGAACCCGAGCGGCATGACGACTTTGCCGAACGGCATGTCGGTCGTCTCCAGCGTGCGGTTCATCGCGGGCGTCAGCCGCGCCGGCACGTACCAGTTGCGCGCATCGGACAGCACGGTTCCACCACAGGCCAGGCGGACATGGCGATAGGCGACCGGCTCGTCCGCCGTCACCCCCAGCGCCTTGCGCACGGCGGGCGATGGCGCATCGCGCGCATCCCGGTTCGCCATGGCGCGGATCGTCGCCGGTTGCGCGATACCGCGCGCCGCGCACCATTCGCCCAGCGCCTGCGTCGCGCTGTCCTGCGCGGCCAGCGTGGCCTCGAAACGGTGCAGCGTGGGGGAGCATCCCGCCACCGACGCCGCCGCCAGCACGGCCACGGCGCCCGCGCGGCGAACGGTCAAATGCCGCCTGCCACCGCTTCCCGCCCGGTCGCTTCCAGCCCGGCGATCAGCGCCGCCGCGCAGGCTTCGAGCTGCGCGGTATCGGTCGACCGGATCACGAAGTTCGCGCCCACCCGGCCTTCGCGGAAGAACGGATAGCTGCCGATCTGGCACCCGTCGAACGCTCTCTCGGTCTTGCTGAGAAGCTCGGCGATCTCGCTTTCGGGAACCCAGCAGCCGATCGTCGCCGATTGCAGCGGCAGCCCGCCTTCCAGCGTGCCCGTCAGCCCGTCGAGCATCTGCGCGGTGATGTGCGGCACCCCGGCCATCAGGAACACGTTGCCAATGCGGATGCCCGGCGCGCCCGACATGCGGTTCTCGATCAGGTTCGCCCCCGCCGGCACGCGCGCCATGCGCAGCCGGCCCTCGTTCAGACCGCCGCGGGTGGCGTAGTAGTCCTCCAGCACCTTGCGCGCATCGGGGTGGATTTCCACGTCCACGCCCAGCGCCTGCGCCACCGCGTCCACGGTGATGTCGTCGTGCGTGGGGCCGATGCCGCCGGTGGTGAACAGATAGTCGTTGCGCGCGCGCAGCGTGTTCACCGCCTCCACGATCGCATCCATCACATCGGGCACCACGCGCACTTCGCGCAGGCGAATGCCCTGCACGCCCAGCCAGGTGGCGATCTGCGCGATGTTCTTGTCCTGCGTGCGGCCAGACAGGATTTCGTCGCCGATCACGATCAGCGCGGCGGTCCAGATGCGGGTTTCGTTGGTCATCGGGAAGAACCGATACCGCAAACCCGCGCCAGTGCAAGCGTGCCCCGGCCGCGATGCCCCAAAGGCCGCGCGGGTCCGGAGCGGACGATCGCTATTCGGCCGCTTCGAGCTGGGGCTGCGCCTGCGCCGCCGGCTGCGCGCGGCCGAGCGCCAGGATGCCGTCCTCGATCGGCGAGGCCTTCATCCACGCCTTGTCGTAAACGTAATCCTGGTTGAGCCGCCAGGGCAGCGCGGCCGCGCTCTTGGGCATGATAGTCAGCGCGCGCTGAAGATAGCCCGACGAGAAATCGAACACGTTGTCCTCGACCAGCCCGTGATCGGCCGCCAGCACCGGCGTCGCCACGTGCGCGCCCTTTGCCTTCATCGTGTTGAGCAAACGGCAGGCGTAATCGGAAATGAGGTCCGCGCGCAGCGTCCACGAGGCGTTGAGATAGCCGAACACCGCCACCAGGTTGGGCACGTTCGAGAACATGCAGCCCTTGTAGTAGAAGTGGTCGGCGAAGTTCATCGGCACGCCATCGAGGCTCAGCGCGATCTTGCCGCCCATGGTCAGGCGCAGGCCGGTGGCCGTGATGATCACGTCGGCATCGAGATGGCGGCCGGACTTGAGCTGGATGCCGGTGGCGTCGAAGCGGTCGATGTGATCGGTCACGATATCGGCCTTGCCCGCCTTGATCGCCTCGAACATGTCGGCATCGGGCACCAGGCACAGGCGCTGGTCCCACGGATCGTAGGGCGGGGTGAAGGTCTTGGCATCGTACTTGTCGCCGAGCGCCGCCTTGATCTTCTTGGTCAGGTAGTCCTTGACCTTTTCCGGCTGGCTGCGGGCGCGCTTGAACACCAGGTTCTGCAGCCGCACGTTCTTGAAGCGGGTGATCGCATAGGCGACCTTTTCCGGCAGGATGCGGCGCAACGCGTTGGCCAGGGCATCGCGCGCAGGGCGGATCGCGTACCACGTCGGCGTGCGCTGGAGCATGGTGACGTGCGCGGCCTTGTGCGTCATCGACGGCACGATCGTCACCGCCGTCGCGCCCGAACCGATCACCACCACGCGCTTGCCCGCATAGTCCAGATGGCGCGGCCAGAACTGCGGGTGGATGATCGTGCCCCTGAAGTCCTCGCGGCCGGCGAACTTCGCGTCATGCGGGGTGTCGTAATCGTAATAGCCCGAACCCAGGTACAGCAGCCGGGCGGTCACGCTCCGGCGGGCGCCTGCCTCGTCCTCGGTCACCACCGTCCACAGCGCCCGCGCGCTGTCCCAGTCGGCGGACAGCACCTTGGTGCCGAAGCGGATATGCGGGCGGATGCCGCGCTCGTCGGCGATGCGGTTCAGATATTCGAGAATGGCCGGGCCGTCCGCGATCGATTTCTCGTGCTTCCACGGTTCGAAGATGAAGCCCAGCGTGTGCATGTCGCTGTCGGAACGGATGCCGGGGTAGCGGAACAGATCCCAGGTGCCGCCGATCTGTTCGCGCCGCTCGAGGATGGCATAGCTGCTGCCGGGGCACATCATCTGCATGTGCGCGGCCATGCCGATGCCCGAAAGGCCGGCACCGACGATCGCCACGTCGACGTCCGGCGTGGCGCTGGTCGCCGGTCTTTCCGTCTGCCCTTCCGGCTTCAACGCGGCTGCACCCATGATTCCAAACCCCTCCAGTTTCTGATTGCAACCGAACCTATCGCAATCCCCGC
Source organism: Novosphingobium sp. UBA1939 (assembly GCF_002336885.1). Classification (NCBI taxonomy): domain Bacteria; kingdom Pseudomonadati; phylum Pseudomonadota; class Alphaproteobacteria; order Sphingomonadales; family Sphingomonadaceae; genus Novosphingobium; species Novosphingobium sp. UBA1939. Next base: position 13,815 of record NZ_DDFB01000135.1, read on the forward strand.
GAATTGCCAGCCCGATTCGCGCCTTCAGCGGCTTGCCGACTCGGCCCGCCGCGATGGACCAGCCAGGGGCGATTGCGCGCGACTGCGGGCTTTGCCACAAGCAGGCCCATGCCGATCATTGCGTCCCGCCGCTACAGCCAGGGCCAGGCCCACGAAGTCGACATCGTGCTCGATGGCGTGCCGCGCGCGCCGCTGCCGCCCCAGACGTTCGACTGGATCGGCCTGTGCGAACCGACCGTGGAGGAGATGGAGCGGGTGCGCCGGCAATACGGGCTGCATCCGCTGGCGGTGGAAGATGCGCTCAATCCGCGCCAGCTGCCCAAGGTGGAGGCCTACGGAAAGCAGCTGTTCGCAGTGGCGCGCACGGCCAGCCTGCACGATGGCGAGATCATCTCCTATGGCCAGACCGCGTTCTTCCTGGGGGCCGACTTCATCATCTCGGTGCGCTTCGGCAGCACGCGCGCGCACCTGACGCTGCGCCAGGAACTGGAGGCCAGCGCCGAACGGCTCGCCGAAGGGCCGGACTACGTGCTGCACGCCATTCTCGATTTCATCGTCGATGGCTACCAGCCGATCACCGATGGGCTGGAAGACGTGGCGCAGGACATGGAGGAGGCGGCGATCGAAACCTTCCCCGGGCCGGCCACGATCCGCCGTATTTTCCGCCTGCGCCGCCAGTTGCGCCGGTTCGAACGGGTGATCGGGCCGATGCAGGAAATGTGCGCGCGGCTGGTCGAGGCGGACCTGCCGACGATCGATCCGGCGGCGCGCATCTGGTTCCGCGATGTGCTGGACCATGTGCACCGTGCGCTGACGCGGGTGCGCGGCGTCAAGGAAACGCTGGCAGCGATCGTCGAGACCGCCAGCCTGCTGGAACAGCACCGCCAGGGCGAGATGACCCGCCAGCTCGCCGCCTGGGCCGCGATCCTGGCGGTGCCCACCGCGATTGCCGGCATCTATGGCATGAACTTCGAATATATCCCCGAGCTGAAATGGCGCTTCGGCTATTTCCTGGTGTGGAGCGTGATCCTCTCCGTCTGCGGCGGGCTATGGTATCGTTTCAAGCGGATCGGCTGGCTGTGATTTTCAGAATGCCGCATTCTTTTTCACTATTCTGAAAATATCGATCAGGAAAAGACGATCAGCGCGCTGCTACCGAGAGGGTGGTCCCACCCCCAGCCCCTCCCGCAAGCGGGAGGGGAGCGAGACTTGCGCCGCCGCAGGAGGCGCTAGTCGCAGCGGGGAGGGCTTCCCACGCGCCGCATTTGCTGGCGTACCAAAAAAAGCCGCCCGCCCCGATGAGGGGGCAGGCGGCAGGCTCATGCATGCGGAAAAAGTCCGATCGTCAGGCGATCAGAAGGCAACGGTGCCCGAAACCACCACCGCCGCGCCGGCGATCGAGGAGCCGTTCTTGGTCTGCGAGAAATTCGGCTGGAGGTAGAGCGCCTCCTTGTTGCTGATGTCGGTATCGACGTAGGCCACGCCCAGCACCACCGGGCCGACCGCCACATCGGCGCCCAGCATCCAGTCGGCATACTTGCCCGTGGGCGCGACCGAGGTGCCGTTGGGGCCAAGGCCGGCGTTGCCGTCCGAATAGCCGACATGCGCCTTCAGCGTGACCGGGGTGTTGGGGATCGCCGCGCTGGCGTCGGTCCAGACGTAGAGGTTGTCCGACTTGGCGCCCGGCGCATCGGGCACGCCGGTGGCGTAGGACGCCCCGCTCAGATACCAGCGGCCCAGCGATTCCTGCTTGGGCGCATAGGCAACGCCCGCCAGCAGGCTGACCGGGCCGACGGTGCCCGAAAGCTTGACGTAAGGCTCGGCGAAGTCGGTCTTGTCCGCGCCGCCCGGATACATGTACCAGGTCAGGCCCACGTCCACCGTGACGCCACCGATCGGCATCTTGTAGCCGCCGTAGATGTCCAGTTCGGTGTTGGAACCGCCGAAGGTGCCCCAGCCCGAAAGGTTGGAAGCCCAGGTGCCGACATAGAGGCCGCTTTCGTGCGACACGGTCAGTCCAGCCTGCACGGCCAGCGCGCGGTCACTCTGCGACACGCCACGGAAGCGATAGTCCGAAACGATGGCGGCAGACCCGGAAACGGTAATGGGCTTGGGGGCTTCCTGGGCCAGCGCGGGGACCGAGAAAGCAAGCGCGGCAACCGCCGCCGCGACACGATAGAACATTGGAACGTCCTCCCTGGACTTGTCTTGGGAACGTTCCGCCTGCGTCCGCCGCGCGCTGCCACTCTGTCTGGTGTGGGGCCGCTTCACGCCGGAGCCGTTGGGATAGGCAGCCATTTTTGCCCCCATTTTGCCTTCGTGTAAGGAAATGTTGCTGGCTCGCGCGCCGCCGCGCCGGTGGACAATATGGCACGTTCATATTGAGAGAGGCGGGCAACTCTCCTAGTGCGCGCGACGAGCACCGCGCGCAGACCGCGATTCGCTCCAGGGACAGAACTTTTTACGGAAGCGATAGCGATGTTCGGCTGGTTCCAGCGCCTCCTGCCCAAGTCCGGCGATTTCTTCGACATGTTCGAACGCCACGCCGCAACGCTCGTGGCCGCCGCCGAGGCGCTCTCGCGCCTGACCCGTTCGGAAGGCAATGCGGCGGAATACATCGCCACGATCCGCAAGCGCGAGCACGAGGCGGACGATATCATCCGCGAAGTGCTCTACACCGTGCGCCGCACGTTCCTGACGCCGTTCGATCGCGGCGCGATCACCTCGCTGATCGCCGCCATGGACGATACGATCGACGAAATGCAGGCCGCCGCATCGGCCATCGAGCTTTACGAAGTCGCGAAGTTCGAGCCGGAAATGCAGGCCATGGCCGACAAGATCGTCGAAGCCTGCGACCTCATCGCGGAAGCGATGCCCCTGCTGCGCGACGTGGAACGCAACGGCGCGCGCCTGCACCAGTTGACGGAGCGCATCGTCAAGCTGGAAGGCGCAGTGGACCTTGTTCACCAGGCGGGGCTGAAGGCCAACTTCATCACCCGGCGCGGCGATGGCGATCTGGTCGCCTTCATCGTCTCGCGCGAAATCTACAAGCACCTCGAAAAGATCGCCGACGCGTTCGAGGATGTCGCGAACGAGATCGACGCCCTCGTCATCGACCACGCCTGATCGGCCGGCCGGGAACGCGCACCATGCACGAAATCGCCTTTCCGCTTCTGGTCGGCCTCATCGCGCTGGCGCTGGCCTTCGATTTCCTCAACGGGTTGCATGACGCGGCCAACTCCATCGCCACGGTGGTTTCCACGCGGCTGCTTTCGCCGGTACAGGCGGTGCTGTTCGCCGCCGTCGGCAATTTCGTGGCCTACTGGATGGTGGGCCTGCACGTCGCCGAAACGGTGGGCAAGGGCATCATCGACAAGGACGTGGTGACGCCGGCGGTGGTGTTCGGCGCGCTGATCGGCGCGATGTTCTGGAACGTGCTGACCTGGGTGAAGGGCATTCCCTCCTCGTCCAGCCACGCGCTGATCGGCGGCCTGCTGGGCGCGGGCATCATGCACGGCGGGTTCGGCGCAGTGGAAAGCTCGGGCACCAGCAAGACGATCGTCGCGATCTTCCTGTCGCCGATGATCGGCTTCGCGCTGGCCATGCTGATGGTGCTGATCACCAGCTGGCTGTTCCGCGGATACCAGCCGCGCCGGGCGGAGCGCGTGTTCAAGTCGCTCCACCTGGTCAGCAGCGCGGCCTATTCGATCAGCCACGGCGGCAACGACGCGCAGAAGACGATGGGGATCATCGCGGTGCTGCTCTATTCCACGGGCACGCTGAAAGGCGAATTCCACGTGCCCGAATGGGTCGTGATCGCCTGCTACGCCGCGATTTCGCTGGGCACGCTCTCGGGCGGCTGGAAGATCATCCAGACGATGGGCAGCAAGCTGACCCAGCTCAACCACCACACCGGCTTCTGCGCCTCCACCGCCGGCTCGATCGTGGTGTTCGGCGCCAGTGCCATGGGCATTCCTGTCTCGACCACGCACGCCATCACCGGCTCGGTCGTCGGCACCGGCGCCGCCCGCCGCGCCAGCGCGGTGCGCTGGGGCGTGGCGACGCGCGTGGTCGTGGCGTGGTTCATCACCATTCCCGCCAGCGCCGCCGTGGGCGCCGCGTTCTACCTGCTCACCCGCCTGTTCTGAACGGCGGGCTGTTCTGAGCATAGGCCCGTTCGGGCTTTGACAGCGGGCTTCCCGCGCGACACTCTGCGTCGGTGCGCGGTTAGGCGCGCGGCAACAGGGGCACGGAGCATATGGCGGTTCGCGCAGGTTTTCGCGCACTGATGGCAGGTGCGGGGCTAGCGGCCACGGCCCTGCCCCTTGCGCCGCTTGCCACCCCCGCCCGCGCGGCGACCCCGGCCGAAAACATCGCGGCGATGGACGATGCCGCGCTGTTCGACCGGTTCGGCAAGGAAGTGGTCAAGCTCGGCAAGCCTTCGGTCTGCGAGGCCGTGCCCTATACCGACGAGATGGCGCGGCGGCGCCCGGCGCAGCGGCTGATGGCCATTGCCGCGCTGCTCCGGTCCAACTGCGCGCTGTTCCAGGACCGCTATCCCGATGCGCTGCGCGAGGGGGAGCAGGCCGAGGGGCTGGGGTTCGGCCGCGACGGGGACGAACTGCGCGTGCTGGTCGATTTCCTCGCCATGCAGGCCGCCCTGCGCGCGGGCAACGGCGATGCCTATGCCGAGCACCTTGGCCATGTCGCGGCGCGCGGCAACGCGGCGGAGTTCGCCGGCCTGCAGCGGCCCGCCGTCTTCGTCGGCCTCCGCACGGCCGCCATCGGCAACCAGGATCGCGCGGTGCTGGCGCTGGCCCGGTCGCCGGCGTTTCCGTCTCTCACCCCCGAGATGCGCGGCTCCGTGGCGGCCGAGGCTCTGCGCCCGGCGCTGGCGGCGGGCGATAGCGCCGTGGCGGAGATGCTGGTGGGTCAACTGCGCGACGCCGAGCCCACGCTCGGTATGCTGGTGGATCGTGACTACGAAAGCGGCTGGCCCATGCTCGCTCGCCGCGTCGGCCCCCATGCTCAAACGATGCTGCTGCAGGGCGTGGAGACCGGCACCGCCGATCTCTCCAAGGCGCCAGAGGACCGCCTGGTGCTGTCGCGCCTGGTGGATGCGCTGGTCGATGCCGGACGGTTCGACGAGGCGATCGTGGCGGCGCAACGGATCGATCATACCGACAAGGGGTTGCGCAAGGCGGGCGAGTACGACGGCTGGATCATCAATGCCGAGGTGCGCGCGCTCGACGCGCTGGGCCGCACGGCCGAAGCGGACGCCCTGTTCGACCGGCTCACCGCCCTGCCCTGGCGCGAGCGCGGCTGGATGGTCAATTTCGTCATCAACAACGCCGGACGGCTGGTGCGCCACGGGGCGTGGGACCGGGCGATGCTGGCCGCCGCGCTCGCAACCGAGGTCGCCAACGAGCAGGGTTCCCCCTATGCCCGGCTTTCCGCGTCGGCGTTGCGCCTCTGCGCGACGCACCACGCGCAGCCCGGCCAGGACCAGCGCCTGCTGCGCGAGGCGGTCTATGCCCACTGGCGGGATGCGGTGACAGCGTCGGTGCGGGCGGCCCAATGCCTTGGGGACGAGACGGCCGCGCGGCAGTTTCTGAAGGACGGCCTCGCCGATCCGAAGATGCGGACCGACGTGCTGACACTGCTCCAGCCAGAAGACACGGACCTCGTACCCGATCCGGCCAGGACCTTGCCCCGCGCACGCGAACTCATGGACGCCGACGCCGATCTGCGCGCCGCCTACGATCGCGCAGGCCGCGATCTTCCGGAAGACCTGCGCCCCGCGCGGCGCTGACGACGCGATCGCGCGCGGGAAGTGGCCAAAAAGGGCGTGGGATTTCCGGGCATTGCCCCTTGGCAAAGCGCGCGGCGATGGCAGGATGCAGCCTTGTCCATTTCGGCCCGAACCCTTCCGGGGAGAACCTTTTCCATGTCCAGCCGTCCCGCCTATCATGGCGCCCTTCGCGCCGCCGCCGCGCTCTCTGTCCTGCTCGCGCCGCTGCTGCCCGCGCCCGCGCTGGCCGGGCCGGCGGAGGACGCCGCCGTCGCGCGGATCATCGACGAAGGCATGAACCGCAGCGCGGTGATGACCACCGCCAGCCAGCTGATGGACGGCATCGGCCCGCGCCTCACCAATTCGGAAAACCACCGCAAGGCGGAACGCTGGGCGATGGACGTGCTGCGCGGCTATGGCCTGGCCAATATCCATGCCGAACCGTTCAACTTCGGGCTGGGCTGGAACGCCGACGGCTGGTCCGCCGCGATGGTCTCGCCCCGCCCGCTCGCGCTGACGGCAATTCCGGTGGCGTGGTCGCCGCCGACCACGGGCGCGGTGCGCGCGCCGGTGATCGTCGCGCCGATGAGCCGGGAAGAGAACTTCGCCGAATGGAAGGGCAAGCTCGCCGGCCGCATCGTGCTCGTCTCGCTTCCGGGCGCGACCAGCGAATCCAAGGACCCGGTGTTCAAGCGCTATACCGATGCCGAGATCGGCGAATTCGACAAGTTCGACCAGCCACGCTTCGATCCCGAAGCCGCCGCGCTGCAGATCCGCAACCGCAGCTTCCTGCGCAAGCTGACCGAATTCCTCAAGGCCGAAGGCGCGCTCGCGCTGGTGCGCATGAGCTATCGCGATGGCAAGCTGGTCCATGGCGAAGGCTATGACTTCGTGCCCGGCAAGACGCTGGCCGTGCCGGCGATGGAACTGGCGCAGGAGGATTACCGCCGCCTCGTCCGCCTGGCGAAGACTGGGGCCGCGCCCGAGATCGAACTGAACATCGAGGCGCGCTTCGACGACAAGAACCTGATGGCGGAGAACGTCATCGCCGAAATCCCCGGCACCGATCCCAAGGCGGGCTATGTCATGGCCGGCGCGCATTTCGACAGCTGGATCGCGGGCGATGGCGCCAACGACAACGGTGCCGGCAGCGTGGCGGTGATCGAGGCCGCGCGGCTGATCGCCAAGCTGGGCGTCCGGCCCCGGCGCACGATCCGCTTCGCGCTATGGAGCGGGGAGGAGCAGGGTCTGCTCGGCTCGCGCGCCTATATCGAACAGCACCTTGCCTCGCGCCCGGTCGATCCCGCGCTGACGGGCATTGAATCCTACGTGGCGTGGCGCAACGCCTTCCCGATCACGCCGAAGGCCGAATACACGGCGCTGAAAGCCTACTTCAACATGGACAACGGATCGGGCCGGTTCCGCGGCATCTATGCCGAAGGCAACCTGGGCGCGGGCGCGATCCTGGGCGACTGGCTGGCCCCGTTCAAGGCGATGGGCGCGGGCCGCGTCGTCGCGGAGAAGACCGGCGGAACCGACCACGTCTATCTCCAGTCGATCGGCCTGCCCGGCTACCAGTTCATCCAGGACCCGCTCGATTACGACAGCCGCGTCCACCATTCCAGCATCGACACGCTGGACCACATGCGCGCGGATGACATGCGGCAAGCCTCGGTGATCCTGGCAGGGATGCTGTGGCAGGCGGCCAACAGCGACAAGGAACTGCCGCGCAGCCCGCTGCCCACGCAGCCCGCGCCGACCGATCCGTTCAAGGTGGCGGACCCGAACCAGTAGGAGCGGGAGATCGCTTCAGGCGATCACACCATAGAGGTCGTGCGCATCGGCGTCCTCGATCCGCACCTGCGCGAAATCGCCCGGCTTCAGCGTGGCGGGCACGTTGCGCAGATAGACCGCGCCGTCAATTTCCGGGGCATCCGCCTGGCTGCGCGCGGTCGCGCCCAGATCGCCGTCCTCGTCCGGCTCGCCCACCTCGTCCACGATCACCTGGATCGTGCGGCCGACCTTGGCGGCAAGCTTGGCCGCGCTGATCGCCTCGGTCTTTTCCATCAGCCGGGCGTAGCGCTCTTCCTTGACCTCCTCCGGCACCGGATCGGGCAGGTGGTTGGCGCTGGCGCCATCCACCGGTTCGAAGCGGAAGCCGCCCACGCGGTCGAGCTGCGCCTCGTCCAGCCAGTCGAGCAGGTACTGGAAGTCCGCCTCGGTCTCGCCGGGGAAGCCGACCACGAAGCTCGACCGGATGGCAAGATCGGGCGCGATGTCACGCCATGCCCTGATGCGCTCGAGCACCTTCGCTTCGTTGGCGGGGCGCTTCATCGCCTTGAGCACACTGGGCGCGGCATGCTGGAACGGAATGTCGAGATAGGGCGTCACCAGCCCTTCGGCCATCAGCGGAATCACTGCGTCGACGTGGGGGTAGGGGTACACGTAGTGCAGCCGCACCCACGGCACCTCGCCCTGCGGCGTGCGCAGCTGGCCCAGCTCGCGCGCCAGGTCGGTCATGTGGGTGCGCACGGGATGCCCCTTCCACGCGCGCTCCTCGTGCCGCACGTCCACGCCGTAGGCCGAGGTATCCTGGCTGATGACCAGCAGTTCCTTGGTCCCCGCCGCCACCAGCTTCTCCGCCTCGCGCAGCACGGCATCGATGCGCCGGCTGGCCAGCTTGCCGCGCAGCGACGGGATGATGCAGAATGCGCAGGCGTGGTTGCAGCCTTCGGAAATCTTGAGATAGCTGTAATGCCGCGGGGTCAGCTTGATCCCGCCCTGGTCGTCCAGCGCCTGCGGGATCAGGTCGATATACGGCCCCATGCTGGGCGGCGCGGCTTCGTGCACCGCTTCCACCACCGCCTCGTACTGGTGCGCGCCGGTCACGGCCAGCACGTCGGGGAACTTCGCCCGGATCAGCTCCGCCTCGTTGCCCATGCACCCGGTTACGATCACGCGGCCGTTCTCGGCGATCGCCTCACCGATCGCGGCCAGGCTTTCTTCCTTGGCCGAATCGAGGAAACCGCACGTATTGACCAGCACCACGTCGGCCCCGGCATAGTCCGCGCTCATGGCATAGCCATCGGCGCGCAGGCGCGTGAGAATGCGTTCGGAATCGACCAGCGCCTTGGGGCAGCCAAGGCTGACCATGCCGACGCGCGGCGGTTCGGGAAGCGTGAGCGGGGAATCCTGGGATGTCATGGCGACCGCGCCTTACGCGGATTCGCGCCGCCCGTCATCATGCGGCATCATCATTCGACGTCATCAGCCATCATCGCAGCGCCCGCGAATTGCCAATGTGACGTCATCTCGCTACCGTCTCGCGAGGCGGGAAGCGAGGAAAGAGCAGAATGGGTCCGGTGAACTGGCTGGCGGTGTTTCTCGCTATGCTCGCCGCGCTGACGGTGACCGCAGTGTGGTATGGGCCGCTGTTCGGCCGCGCCAAGCTGGAGGAGGTCGGCCCTGGCGGCCTCGGCACCCGCACCGCACCCGCGCGCACGCTGGCGATCACGGCCGCGCTGCTGCTGGTGACGGCATCGATGATGGGGCACATGTTCGCGCGCGTCGGCGCCGAAACGCTGGCGGTGAAGCCCTGGCTCTATTTCATGATGTCGGGCGGCCTTGCCGGCGCCTTCGTGATCCCGTCGCTGTGGATCAGCTATACCCAGCAGCGGATTTCCACCCGCCTCGCGCTGATTGATGCCGGATTCTGGATGGTCGCCTACCTGGCGATGGGCTTGGTGTTCTTCGTGATCCGCTGATCGCCGGCGACGGTTAGGCCATGGACGCGCCGACAGCGCCATCGGTCGGCGCGGTCGGCACGATTTCCACGATCATGTCGCCGGGCGCCAGTTGCCTGCTTTCCTCTTCCCAGAAGCCATAGGCCTTGCCCCCGCGATAGATGCGCAAGCCCTGCCCGCCGGATGCCAGGCGGGTCAGCGGCTGGCCCACTTCCTCGTCGCACACCGGCCGCTCGACAAGGTGGACGCGCCCGGAAATGGACGCGAGATCGGAAAGATAGCCGGCCGTGTGCTGCCCGTGCGCGGTGCCGGCGAGCAGTTGCCCGGTGAAGCGCACCGGGTTGATAACATTGGTGGCGCCCGCCTGCTGCGCCAGCACTTCGTTGTCGGCGGCGCGAACCACGGTGCTGATCGGCACACCGGGCGCCAGATGCCGCGCCGTCAGCGTGATGAGGATCGAGGTATCGTCGCGCCCGGCGGAAATCAGGACCGCGCTGGCTCTGGCGATGCGCACGTCGATCAGCGTGGTGTCGCGGGTGGCATCGCCGGGCAGCACGTTGCACCCCATGCGTTCTGCTTCCGCCAGCCGCCCTTCCGCCCCGTCGACCACCACGATCGTCGCGGGATCGGTTCCGCGCGCGATCAGTTCGGCGACCGCCTCGGAACCCGATATGCCAAAGCCCAGCACCACTACGTGACCCGACAGGGCATTCTGGATCTGCGCCATGCGCCACCTCTCCCAGCTGCGCTTGATGATGAAGTTGTAGGCTGTGCCCACGAAGATGAAGATCACCGCCAGGCGGATCGGCGTGACGATCACCGTTTCGATCAGTCGTGCCCGATCGCTGACCGGCGCAATGTCGCCGAACCCGGTCGTGGTGATGGAAATCATGGTGAAATAGACCACGTCGAGGAAACTGACGTGCCCGTCGTGGTTGTCGGCCAGCCCTTCGCGGTCGATCCAGTGGATCAGCACCACCAGCGCCAGCAGCGCGAAGGCGGCCGATAGCCGCAACGCGATATCGGCCCACACCGGAACCCGGATCAGCCGGCGCAGTGCCAGGTGCCCGACCGGCCTCACAACCGGACTGGCAGGTACACGACCGGATCGCGCGGATCGTTGTCGCGGCGCAGCTCGAAGTGCAGCGTCGGCCGCTTCGCCTCGCCACTCTTGCCGATGCTGGCGATCGCTTGCCGCGCCTTCACCACATCGCCCTCCTTCACCCGCACCTGGCCGAGATAGGCATAGGCGGTGGCCCAGCCCTGCCCGTGATCGATGACGATCAACTGACCGAAGCGTTCGGGCTCGTTGCCGGCGAAGATCACGGTGCCGGCACCGGCGGCGCGCACCGTCAGCCCGGCGTAGGCGGCCAGATCGATGCCCCGGTTGCGCTGGCCGGAAGCGACCGACCCCGATGGAACCGGCGTGCCGAAGCGGCTCAGCACCGCGCCCGATACCGGCCAGGACAGCGCAGGCGCGCCCGCCTCGCGCACATGCGGGGCCGGCGTGGGGCGCAAGGGCGGCGCCGGGCGAGGCGCTG
>NZ_DDFB01000039.1:0-12748 GCF_002336885.1 Novosphingobium sp. UBA1939
CCCAGCATGTTGAAGTCGTTGACATAGGCCGACCCCAGATAGACGCCCATGGTGTTGAAGACGTCGGCCGGCTGGACGCCCATCATCAGCGCCTTGTCGCGGTCGACGTCGGCGGTGATGCGGGGCGATCCGGTGTTGTAGGTCGAGAAGACCTGGTTCACCTCGGTCGGCTGCTGGGCGGCGGCGCCCATCATGGCGAAGGTCGCCCCTTCAAGCGCGCGATAGCCCGCGCCTGAGGTGTCCTGGATCATCATCTTGAAGCCGTTGCCGTTGCCCAGACCCTGGACCGCCGGCGGGGCGATGACGAAAATCTGCGCGTCCTCGATCTGACCCGTGGCCTGGGTGATCGCCCCGGCCAGGGCGACGGCCGCCTGTTCGCGCGTCCGGTCCTCGAACGGATCCAGGCGCACGAAGATGGTCGCGGCGTTGGACCCGAACGAGAAGCTGGCGCCGTCCAGGCCCGCGAAGGCCACGGTGCCGTTGACGCCCTTTGTCCCCTGAATGATCTCGCGGGCGCGGGTCATCACCGCCTCCGTCCGATCCAGGGAGGCGCCGGCTGGCAGCTGGATGACGCCGATCAGGAAGCCCTGATCCTGTTCGGGGATGAAGCCCGAGGGCGTGTCGACCAGACGCCAGGCGGTCAGGCCCAGGAGGCCGGCGTAGATGATCAACACCAGGCCGACGGTGCGCACCAGCCGCGCAGTCAAACGACCGTAGCGATCCGACAACCAGTCGAAGCCTTCGTTGAACTTCCGCCCGGCCCAGCCGCCGTAGTGGACGACCGTGCCCACGACGCCCGGCTTGCGCGCATGTTCGTCGTGTTCCTTGTGCGGCTTCAGCAGCAGGGCGGCCATGGCCGGCGAGAGCGTCAGCGACACGAACAGCGAGATGACCGAGGCCGAGGCGATGACCACCGCGAACTGGCGATAGAAGATGCCCGGAATGCCCGGCACGAACATGGTCGGCACGAACACCGAGATCAGCACCAGGCCGATGGCGATCAGGGCGCCCGAGACCTCCTGCATCGAGCGATAGGCCGCCTCCTTGGGCGTCAGCCCCTCGCGGATGGCCCGCTCCACGTTCTCGACCACCACAATGGCGTCATCGACCACGATGCCGACAGCGAGAACCAGGGCGAACAGCGACAGGGAGTTGATCGAATAGCCCAGGGCCAGTTGCACCGCGAAGGTGCCGACCAGAGCCACGGGGATGGCGACGATGGGAATGATGGCCGCGCGCCAGGTCTGCAGGAAGACCATGATGACGATGACGACCAGAATGACCGCCTCGACCAGGGTGTGCTGAACCGATTCCACGGACGCGGCGACGAATTCGGTCGGATTGTAGGGGACCGAGATCGCCATGCCGGGCGGCAGCTGGGCCTTGATGGCGTCGACCTCCTTCAGGACGCGCTCGGCGGTGCCCAGGGCGTTGGCGCCCGGCTGTTGAATGATGGCCACGCCGACGCCGCGCTTGCCGTCGAAGAAGCCGCGAATGCCATAGTCCTGGGCGCCCAGTTCGATCCGCGCCACGTCGCGCAGATAGGTGACGCGGCCTTGGGCGTCCGTCTTCAGCACCACATTGTAGAACTGGTCCGGATCGGTCAGGCGGCCCTGGACCTGCACCGGCAGCTGGAAGGCGGCGGCGTTGGTCGGGAACGGCGGCTGGCCGATGGAGCCGGCGGCGGCCTGGACGTTCTGGGCGCGCAGGGCGGCGACGATGTCGGGACCGGTCAGGTCGCGCTCGGCCGCCTTGGCCGGGTCGATCCACACCCGCATCGAATAGTTGCCGCCGCCGAACACCTGGGCCGCGCCCACGCCCTCGATGCGCAGCAGACGGTCGCGCAGCGTGGAGTTGGCGTAGTTGCCGACATAGTCGTTATCCAGCGACCCGTCGGGCGAGGTCAGCCCCAGGATCATCAGGAAGCCGCTCTCGGCCTTGTTGACGACCACGCCGGTCTGACGCACCGCCTCGGGCAGGCGCGGCTCGGCCAGGGCGACCCGGTTCTGGACCAGCACCTGGGCGGCGTCCAGGTCCGTTCCGGGCTGGAAGGTCACGGTGATGGCCACCGCCCCGTCCGAGGTGGACGAGGAGGTGATGTAGAGCATTTTCTCGACGCCGTTCACCTCCTGCTCGATGGGGGCGGCGACGGTCTCGGCCAGGGTCTCGGCCGAGGCGCCGGGATAGGCGGCGTTGATGGTGATCGTCGGCGGCGCGATCTCCGGATACTGCGACAGAGGCAGCAGCGGATAGGCGAATATGCCGATGATGGCGATCACCACCGCGATCACGGCCGCGAAGATCGGCCGGTCGATGAAGAAGCGCGAGAAACGCATGAGAGGGTAATCCTGCGAAAGGAGAAACGGGGCGCGCGGATCAGCGGGCGAATGTTGCCTGCGATGCGGCCGGCGGCGGCGAGCCTCCTGCCTGTGCGGCGGGCGTTTTCGCGGCCTGGATCGGCGCGGCGCGGGTCAGGACCTTGGCGCCGGTCGCGGCGGCCTGGATGTTCGAAACGATCACCCGGTCGGACCGTGCAAGGCCGGAACGGATCACGCGCAGGCCATCGACCACGGGGCCGAGTTCCACGGGCTTGGCCGCCACCACGCCGTCCGCCCCGGCCACCAGCACGACCTTGCGCGCCTGATCGGACTGGATCGCCTCGTCGGGCACGAGCAGGGCATCGACTTCGCCCCCGTTCGACAGGCGCATGTTGCCGAACATCCCGGCGGTCAGGAACAGTTCCGGGTTGGACAGCACGGCGCGGCCGCGGATCGTGCCGGAGCGCGGATCGAGGCCGTTGTCGGTGAAATCGAGCCGCCCCTTCCAGCGGAAATCGCCTTCGTCCTGAAGGCGGATTTCCACCTCGCCGCCACCCTTGCCTTCGGCGCGATCGCGCTGGGTCTTGAGGAACAGCGCTTCCGAGGCATCAAACGTGAAGTAGATCGGATCGAGCGCGTTGATCGTGGTCAGCAGCGTGGCATTGGCCGCGTCCGCCCCCGAAACCAGGTTGCCCACGTCAATCCGGCGGTCGGAAACGCGCCCGGTGATCGGCGCGCGCACTACCGTGAATTCCACGTTGAGCGCCAGCTGCCGCACCCGCGCGTCGGCGGCGGCAAGCGCGGCTTGCGCCGCCTGCAACCGGGCGCGCAGGGAATCGACTTCGGCCGCCGAAACCGCTTCGTCGCCGGTCAGGCGGCTGACGCGCCCATAATCGGCCTGTGCCAGCCGCAGCGCGCTGCGCGCGCTGGCGGCATTGGCGCGGGCTTCGGCCAGCGCGGCCAGGAAGGGGCGCTGGTCGATGGTGAACAGCGGTTGCCCCTTGCGCACGATGTCGCCGTCATGAAAATGCAGCGCGACGATCTGCCCGGACACGCGCGGGCGGACTTCCACCGCCTGGCTCGGCGCGAAACGGCCCACATAATCGTCCCACAGCACCACCTTGCGCACCAGCGGCGCGGCAACGCCGACGGTGGGCTGCGGCATCACGGCGGCCTCGGCCTGAGGCCGGTCGAACGCCTTCCAGCCGGCACCACCCGCCAGCGCCAGCCCGATCGCGACCAGCGCGGCCGTCCGCCAGCGGCGGCGGGGACGGCTTTCCTTGCCGGGCGCCTCCACGGGAATGGTCGGCATTTCAGCCTGGATGCGTGAGACCATGTTCATTGCAAGACTCCGTCATTGACAGACGCGCCCGCGCAACGCCGGATGCGCCCTGCACCGGCTTGACGGACACGAAAATGGGAACGCCGTTCGCACGCGGGCGAAGCGGACGGGGCTGCGCGGCTCGCGCCACGCAAAGGATGCAGCCGGCTCCGGCGCGTGGACGGCATGCGCACGCGCTCGCGACGCCGGAACCGGCTGCGGGAGGAGCGGAAGGGCTCGCCGACCGGGGTGAGATTCGGCGGGCGTCTTCCGCAGGGGTTGGTGAGCGCGCCCGCCCCAGGGAGCGAAGCGCGCGGCTATTCTAGAAAATCGGGCTCAACAGATCGGGTTGGACACAACCCCCTCCCGGATGCCTCTGCTTTATTCCATACCATGCGGTATATAATATGGAGCGATGGAGCGTCAACCGGAATTTTGTACCGATTAGTAGATTAAATGAGGAAATGCAAAAAGATTTGCTTTTCCAGCGAGTTGATCACCTATCGACCGGGCCACACAGCCAGCGTCATGTCCACCAGTTGCGCCAGTTGCTCGGGCGTGGCGCCCGCGCCCGCCTGGACGCCCATGCCCTGCATCACGGCGTTGAGATAAGCTGCCAGCGCCGCCGGATCGATGCTTTCGGGAAAGTCCCCTTCGGCCTTCGCACGCTCGAACCGTTCCACCATGGCCTGTTCCGACGAGGCGCGGCGCGCGATCACTTCTTCCTTGATCGTGTCCGCATGCGTCGTGCAGGCGACCATGCTGATAACGCCCAGGCACGCGCGCGGATCGGGTTCGCCGGTCTGCAGGGCCAGCGCGCCGCGCAGCAGCTTCTCGGCCACCGCTTTGGCGGTCGGTTCCTGCAGCGCGGATTTCACGTAGCAGAGCTTGTCCCGCTCGTAGAGATCGAGCGCCTTGCGGAACAGCGCCTCCTTGTTGCCGAAACAGGCGTAGAGGCTGGGCTTGGTAATGCCCATCGCCTCGGTCAGCTCGGCCATGGACGCGCCTTCGTATCCGCGCAGCCAGAAAACCTGAAGCGCGGCGGCCAGCGCTTCTTCGGGATCGAATTCCCTGGGGCGCCCCCGTCCGGATTGAACTGCCATTTCCATACCGAGCGGTATATAGATGCGAAACCCGCCTTCGTCCAGTGGCCGGCCGAGATTCAGCGCGGAGGCTCCTCGATCAGATGGCGGGCAATCTTGATATCGGCCCGCAGCCAGATGTCGTATGTTTCGGGCCGCAGGATGACCGGCAGCGGGCCGGACGCGCCCGAAGTCAGGATGGCAAAGCTCGGAATCTCGGAATCCCGCCATATGCCGGCCACGGCAAGCAACGGCGCCGCGGGATCGGTGAACCAGCTATCGCCTCGGCGATAATGCGTCATGGGCACGAGGCAACGGAACTGCGTGTGCCGCAGCGTGCCGATCCAGAACGGGCTATCCAGGTTGCGCACGAACGGGACCAGGTGTTCGCCGCGGGGAGGCGGCGGGACACCCCATTGGCGCGGGACGAGGTGGCGCCCTTTCTCCCGGGTGGTCAGGATCACCGGCGCGTAGCCGCCGGGCACGACCGTGCCGCCCTGCCACACATCGCCGGCGGCATCGGCACCCAGACCCTCGGCGATCTGTCGCGCCGAAGCATCGATACGATAGGCCGGCGCCATGGCGGCTAGCCAAGCCTCAGTCCGAGTTCGGCAATCAGTTGTCCGGCTTGCTCGCGTGATATGGTCGCGCCGCGGAACAGCGCAACATCGGTGAGTCGCAATCCGCCCAGATCCGCTCCGCGCAGATCGGCCTTTTCGAAGCGGGCGCCTGTCAGCGTGGCATCGCGCAGGCTGCACGCCTCGAACACGGCCTCGCGCAGATCGGCCTTCCGCAGATCGGCCTGGCTGAAATCGAGATGCCGCAGGCGCTGCTTGCGAAAGCTCAGCCCGGCGAGCTTGGCGCCGGCGAGCAGCACTTCCTCGCAATGGAGGTCGATGATCCGCGCATCGGTGAGGTCGGCGCCCGTCAGCTTGCTGCCCCTCAACCGCGCGCTGGTCAGGCGGGCCTGCCTCAAGTCCGCGTTGTTGAAGTCGCACGACTGGATCACGGCATCGGTGAGATCGGCGCCGAGGAAGCTGGCGAACGGGGCGCGACAGGCGAGCCATTGCGTGCCTTCCAGCCTCGCCCTGGCCAGGCCGGCCCGCCGCAACGTACACCGTTCGAACCGCCAGCCGGCAAGATCGAGATCGCTGAGGTCCGCCCCGTCCAGATCGCAGCCGACAAGATGCGCCGTGCCCGGGTTATCGCCGGCCGTCAGTGCGACGATATCGGCGCGCGCCAGCGTTAGTCCCTCGGCTGTCCTCGCATGGTCCGTGTTGGAGATCATCATTCCTGATAGGACTTTGTCCCGATCTTGGTAAAGTCGCAGTACCATGACGATGACGCACCGATGGCAGGTCTGGCGGAGATTTTCCGAACGTAGAAGCAGCCATGCCGCCGGTCGTTCCACCGCCAAGTGGTTCGGCACCTGGCTTGACTGGCTGCTGGTCCCGGTCTTCCTGCTGTTCTTTACCACCCGCCTCGTGCCCGAACCCGTGGCGGACCGGTCGCTCTATCAGTCCATTGCCGAGAGGATGCTGGCCGGCGATCGACTCTATGTCGACGTGATCGATAACAAGGACCCGCTGTTCTACTACGCCATTGCGGCACAGCGCCTGATCGGCCCCTTCGCGGAATACGGCTTCGAGCTGGCGTGCGTGGGCGGGGCGGCGCTAATCGCCGCCGCCCTGGCGCGGCGCTTCCATCCCCAATCCGCGCTGGGCCAGCGGCTGGTTCTCATGGCAACGGCCTTCATGCTGACCGGGCCGCTATACGATCGGGGCGGCAGCATTCCCCCGGGGATCGTGCTGACTCTGGCCACGATCGCCCTTGCCACGGCGGGACGCGGCATCGCCACCGGCGTGGCGCTGGCGGCCCTGCTGTTCACCAAGCTGATCTACGCGCCGATCGCGCTGGCGTTCGTGCTGGTTCACGCGATTGCCCGATCTACCCCGCGCGAACCGGCCGCCGGGTTCCTGTGGCGATGCGGATCGGCCTGCGCGGTCGCTTCCGCCGCCGTGCTCACAGCCCTGGCCGCGCGCGGAGAACTGCACGGCTATCTGGCAGCCCAGCAGGCAAACCTGCTCTATTCGCACAGCAACGTCTTTTTCGCGCCGACGCTGCTTGGCAACCTGTGGAATCATGCGCTCACCGCGCTGTACTTCGGCAAGGCCATTCTCGCGCTGTCGCTCGCGACGTTCCTGTTCCTGCTGGTCCGGTTCCTGCGCGGGCCGGCCGACGGCGCGCTGCGGCCGTTTCTGGCGGGATGCCTGGCGATCTACCCCCTGTCGCTCGCGGTGATCGGCGTCACGGCCATCTGGGGGCCGCACCTTGCCGTCCTGCACATCTTTCTGGCGATCGGGGCAGCCGTGGCGGTTCCAGACCTGCTGGCGCGCTGCGGCCCGCTCATCGCCTTGCCGGTGATCCTCGGGGCGGCAGGGGCGCTGTCCTTTGCCGGCACGGAGATATGGACAGACGACAGCCCGCTGGACTTCTTCGACCGCGTGGAGGAACTCGATGCCGATCCGCCCGAAGCCGTGGCGCTTCACCAGGTGGCGGGGCCTGCTCCGGTCCGGTACGCCCGGCTCGGCTCCGACAACGATGTCCACCATGCATCGGGCACGCGGCGGGACCGGCTCGTCTGCCCGCGCTTCTTCCAGTACCGGTTCACCGACACCAAGGCGCTCGATGGCATATTGGCCTGCGCCGCGAAGGCGGATTACCTCATCGTGGACTTTCCCGAGGATCAGCCGCTGGTGCCTGGCACGTTCGTGACGCCGGTTGCCGATTTCGCCGGACTCAATCGGCGCTGGCAGGGCTTCACCGCGGCCGCCGAAGCGATGCTGCAACGCGGATTCCACTGCGTGAGCGCAGGCGATACCATCCGGATATGCCGGCGTACGAACCGCCTTGCGGTCACTTCCGGTTCTGGGGATCGGTAGCCGCCCTTTCGGGCAGCCATCCGCCACCCAGCGCCTGGAACAGGGCCACGCGCGCCGTCAGCGCGTCGGATTGCGACTGGATCAAGGCCAGTTCCGCCGCGAGCAATCCGCGCTGGGCATCGAGCTGCTCCAGATAAGGCGAATAGCCGGACGCATAGCGCGCGCTGGCATGCCGGTATGCCCGTGCCAGCGCATCGCGCTGCGCGGTCAGGATGGCGGCCTGTTCGTCGGTTCGGACGGTCGCAACCAACGCGTCGTTGACTTCGCGAAAGGCGTTGAGCGCTGCCTTGCGATAGGTGAAGGCCGCCGCATCGCGCTGCGCCGCCGCGCTTTCCGCGCCGGCGCGCAGGCGGCCGCCTTCGAACAGCGGCGCCAGCACGCTGCCCCCCGCCGACCAGATCGTGATCGGATCGGCCAGCAGCGTCGACAGGGCCGCCCCCGCCGAAGCGGAAAGCCGCACTTGCGGCAGAAAGCGCTTGCGCGCCGCCGCCAGCGCATGATCGGCCCCGGCCAGTTGCCACTCGGCCTGCGCGACATCGGGACGGCGGCGCAGCAGTTCGGACGGCAGCGCCTCCGGTATCGCCGGTTCGCGCAGGGCGGTCAGCCGAACGCCGCGCCCGACTTCGCCGGGAAGATCGCCCACCAACACGCGCAGCCCGTTCTCCTGCCGGGCAATGCCCTGTTCGATCGCGGGGATGATCTGCGCGGCGGACTGATATTCGGCTTCGGCCTGCGCCAGTTCCAGCCGCGAGGCATAGCCGGCGTCGGTACGGCGCCGGATCAGGTTCAGCGCCTGTTCGCGCGCGGTGAGCGTCGCCCGCGCAACCTCGAGCCGGGCATCCAGCGCGCGCAGCGTGATGTACCCGCTGGCCACCGCTGACGCGATCGACAGATGCACGGCATCGCGCGCCGCCTCGCTGGCAAACCACGCCGACCGGGCGGCCGATGCCTGATCGGACAGGCGGCCGAACAGATCAACTTCCCATGCCACCTGCAGCTGCGGTTGCGCGGCGGTCTGCTCGGCCGGTTTGCCGAAGGCATTGACGCTGCGCGATTGGGCGGACGCGCCGGTGGCATCCAGCGTGGGCAGCAAGGCGGCGTGCGCCGCCATCTCCTGCGCCCGCGCGTCGCGCACGCGCGCGGCGGCGATGGCGATATCGGGATTGCCGGCCAGCGCCCGTTCGACCAGCCCGGTCATCACGGGGTCCCCGAACGCCTGCCACCACGCCGGTTCGACCGCGCCGGACGGCGTGGTATCGATGCGCCATGCCGTCGGCGGCACCACCGGCGGAACCTGCGCCGTTTCGACGCGCGGGCCAGCGCACGCGGCCAGCACGGCACAGAGCGCGAAGGGCAGCGGATGGATCGTGGCCCGGCGCATCAATGCCTCGTCGCCACGCGGACCTCGACCGACATGCCCGGCCGCAGGCGCGCCGCCTGCGCCTGCCCCGGATCGATGCGGATGCGCACCGCGATCCGCTGGGGAATCTTCACGAAGTTGCCGGTGGCGTTGTCGGGCTTGAGCACCGCGAATTCGGACCCTGCCGCTGGCGACAGGTTCTCCACCTTGCCCGTCAGCTTCGTTCCGTTCAGCGCGTCGACGCGGAACGTCACCGGCTGCCCGATCCGCATCCCGCTGGTTTGCGCCTCCTTGAAGTTGGCGATGATCCAGAAGTCGTTGGGCACCAGGAACATGAGCTGCGTGCCCGCCGTGACGAAGGCCCCGTTGCGCACCCCGATCTCGGACAGCTGGCCGTCCGACGGCGCGCGGATCACGGTGTTGTCGAGATCGACCTGCGCCAGCCGGAGCTGCGCCCTCGCCCCTTCCACCGCCGCTTCCAGCCCGCCCCGACCGACCAGCACCGAACGCACGTCCTGCTGGCCGACCTGCTGCGTTGCCGATGCCTGCCGGACGCCCGCCTGCGCCGCCAGCAACGCGGCGCGCGTCTGGTCGCGCTCGCGTTCGGAAATCGATCCGTCGGCCACCAGCGCGTTCGCGCGCTTCATGTCCGCCTCGGCCCGCACGAGCTGCGCTTGCGCATTGGCGATCCCGGCTTCCTGCCCGGTCAGCGCCGCTTCGCGCGCGCGCTGGCTCTGCTGCGAATTGGCAAGCGCGGCCAGTTGCGCGGCCAGGTTCGCCTTGGCCTGTTCGACCCGCGCGGCATAGATGCGGTCATCGATCGTGGCCAACACCTGCCCGGCCTTCACCTGCGCGAAGTCGCGAACCGGCACGGACGTCACATAGCCGCTCACCTGCGGGCTGATTACGGTGACCCTGCCCCGTACATAGGCGTTGTCCGTGCCCTCGCTCCAGCCCGCGAACGGGGGCAATTGCCAAGCGTAAAGGATCGCCAGCGCCGCCGCCACGGCGATCGCGGCGATGACGATCACGGTCAGGCGGCTCTTGGCGGGCGGCCTCCAGCCGTTGGGCACGGGGTTGACCTGTGGATCGGCCGGGGCCGGTTCCGCCCTCGTCGTTTCGCTTGGCCCCTGATCCGTCATGCGCTTTCCCCGTTTCGCCCCGTGGCGGGACCCGACATCGCGGCCGCCTGCTCGGCCATTTTCTGTTGAAGGAGAATCACCGGCGAAATCTCGTGCCGTCGCAGGATCGCGCGGCGGATCGCCACCCCCCACAGCGCCGCCGCCACGGCCAGCACGCAGACCACCAGAAAGAGATCGTTGAAGGCAAGAATATGCGCCTCGCGCGTGGTCTGCTGCGAAAGCAGGACAACGCCTTCCGCGCTCCGCAGCGCCGGATCGCCGATCACCGGCGCGACCGCGCCCGAACCTGCCCGCACGCGCAAGGCCACCTGCGGGTCCGTCATGACCACGTCCTGCACCAGTTCGTGCGAATGGTACTTCTCCCGCACCGTCTCGAACGTGCCGAGGGCGGCGGTGCCGACAAGGCCGCCGATGCTCTGGCTCAGGCTGAACAGAACCACGAAGCTGATGAAATTGCGCGGCCCGGCCAGCAGCGTCCGGGCCATGCCGATGACCATCGCCTGCGCCATGAACAGCAGCGAGGCGAACCCGATCAGCGCCTGGCTGAAATAGAACATCTCCGGCCGGCTGAGGTTGGTCGATCCCGCGTCGATGAACGCGCCGATCGCAATCAGCACGGCAGACACGATGATCGGGCGCGTAAGATTTTCGGGATTGAAGGTCAGCACCGCCACGGTCATGCCTGCGATCGAGGCCAGCACGATCACCAGGTTCAGCGTGACCATCTGGTCGTTGATCATGCCCACCACGTTGAGCAGGCCCACCGACCCGAACGCCTGTTCCGAAAGCAGGATGCGCACGGAGGCCGCCACGGCCATCAGCCGCAGCATCTCGCGCGTGCCCAGCCAGCGCGTGTTGATCAGCGGGTTCGCGCGGAAATGCTCGATCAGCAGCGCCCCCGCAATCATCACCATGCTGCCCGCCAGCGCCCAGCCGATCCAGGCGCGGTCGGTCCACCATTCGATGCGGCCCTGCGTCAGCGCGGCGATCAGCAGCCACAGGCCCGGCCCGAGCAGCCCGAAAGTGAGGAAATCGGCGCGTTCGAACACCTTGAACCGCTCGCTGGGCGGAAGGGGCAGCACCATGATCGCCGCCAGCATGGCCAGCGCCAGCCCCAGCTCGAACCAGTACAGCATGTGCCAGTCGCCCCATTCCAGCAGGCCCGGCGACAGCACCCGCGCCAGCGGCGTCGCCAGTTGCGGAATGGAAATGCCCAGCATCACCCCGGCAAGCCGCTTGGGCGCGGGCATGGCCTGCATCAGATAGAGGATGGTCAGCGTCGTCAGCGCGGCCGACGCCATGCCGCTGGCCGCCCGCACCAGCACCGACGACCAGAAGCCGTGGACGAACAGGTGCAGCAGCGTCGCCAGCGCGTAGGCGCCCAGCATGTACCGGACAAAACTCTGCAGGCCAAACTGTTGCCGGAACTTCACCAGCAGCAGATTCGCCGTGGTGTTGGTCATGAGATAGGCCGCCGTCAGCCAGGCCGCCTCGTTGGAATAGAGGCCCAGCGTGCCCTGCGCGAAGTTGAGATTGACCGCCACCAGCGCATTGCCCAGGCCCGCGGTCACGCCAACCAGCACGCCGACCGCGAAATAGCCCAGACGCCGCCGTGCGGGATGATCGGGATTGGCGGGCGACCCTGGCAGGGTGGGCCGTTCGTGCGGTTTGAACTGATAGACGCCCTGTCCGTCCACACCGCCCCCGGGCCGCCAGAATGGCAACGACGGCAACACTATAAGGCCCGCCGCGAGCGCAGGCAACGCGAGGCGCTGCTTTTTCAGACTTTTCTATTTTCCGGAAAAGTCTGAACCAATTTATCTGGATTTCCGGAAAATCCACGCCGCGTATCCTGCCACTCGCAATCACGGAAACCTTCCGGATCAGAGGGAAAGCGGCCATGAAGAACCACCTGCTCTCGCTGGGCGCCGGCATCCTGATCGGCCTCCTCTACGCCGCGCTGGGGGTGCACTCGCCAGCGCCTCCGGTCATCGCCCTGACCGGGCTGCTGGGGATGCTGGCCGGGGAACGCGTGGCCGCCCCGATCCGGCGAATCGCTCTGCGCCGCGCCCGTCCGGCCGACTGAACCGCATCCCGGCCGTCGCATCGGCCCAGCCCAAGGAAAGCCCATGACCGACCTTTTTCTCGTCAACGCCAAGGTGTCGACGCTTGATCGTGCCAATCCGGTGGCGGAGGCCATCGCGATCCGGGATGGCCGGTTTCTGGTGGTGGGGAGCGAAGCGGAAGTCCGCGCCGCGGCCCGGCCCGATGCGCGGGTGATCGACGTGGGGGGCCGCCGCGTCATTCCCGGCCTGATCGACAGCCACATGCACATCATCCGCGGTGGCCTGAACTTCAACATGGAACTGCGCTGGGACGGCGTGCCCTCGCTGGCCGAGGCGATGGCCATGCTGAAGCAGCAGGTCGACCGCACCCCCGCGCCGCAATGGGTGCGCGTGGTGGGCGGGTTCACCGAGCACCAGTTCGCCGAGAAGCGCCTGCCGACGATCGCCGAGCTCAACGCCGTCGCGCCCGATACGCCGGTGTTCATCCTGCATCTCTACGACCGCGCCCTGCTCAACG
>NZ_DDFB01000153.1:0-24344 GCF_002336885.1 Novosphingobium sp. UBA1939
CATGTCGAGGCTTCGCTGGGCGCGCGGGTGGGGTTGATCGTGGATGGCGGGGAATGCCGCGCGGGGATCGAGTCGACCATTGTGGCGCTACGTGAGGAAGGGGGCTGGCAGATCCTGCGGCCCGGTCCGATCACGCAGGAGAATCTGGCGGCGGTGTTGGGCGAGGGTGGCGGTGTGGCCGATGATGGCAAGATCGAGGCGCCCGGCCAGATGACCAGCCATTATGCCCCGGGCAAGCCGGTACGCCTCAATGCCCGCCAGAAGGCCTCAGACGAGTTTTGGATCACGTTCGGAGGTGAGGAGGGGGACTATGCCCTGTCACCCTCAGGCGACCTCGCGGAGGCGGCTGCGCGGCTCTATGCGGCGCTGCATGCCGCTGCCGCCGCGCCGCAAGCCAGAGTGGCCATTGCGCCGATCCCCGATGAGGGCATCGGCGCGGCCATTAACGACCGCCTGCGCCGCGCGGCGGCACCCGTTTGAAGGTCAGGGTTCGCAGACCAGCTTGCCCGAGCCGACCGCGCTGATCTCGCATTGCGCGCGACCTTTGACATAGACTGACCCGCTGCCCGCGACATTGGCCTTCACCTTGCCATCCGAGGCAAAGCGCGCGTCGCCCGAGCCGACGATCGAAATATCGGCCGTGTCCGTCCGCAAGCCAGCGAGATTGGCGCTGCCGCTGCCCGCGATGGTGAGATCGAGTGCGGCGGCCTTGCCCTCGGCGCGGAAATTGCCGCTGCCTGCGATATTCACATCCAGCTTTTCGGTCGCCAGCGCGCCGGTTACGACATCGCCCGATCCGGCGATCACCACCTGCGCCTTGGGCGCCAATTCGCTGGCGTGGATCGAGCCAGAGCCGGTCATGGTCACCTCGCTGGGGGCAGGCATGCTGACCTTGACGGTTACCGGCTTGCTGTTCGTCCACGTGCCCTTTTCGCGCAGGATGCCCAGCGTACCATCTTTCAGCGTGTAGCGCAGATGGGCCGCCTCGACGGGATCGCCATCCACGGTGATGGCCAGCTTGTCGCCATGCGCGATCTCGACCTTGTCCGGCCCGAACAGCACCACGCCATGCGGTGGCGCGCCGCTGAGGTCGAGTTCGGACAGCAGTTTGCCCTTCTCGCCGTCGATCGTCACATTGGCATGATCGCAGCCCGCCACCAGCGCGGCCATCGCCACGGCGGTGAGCGGGGCGAAACTCGAGAGGAATTTGCGGAAATCCATGGGCAGGCTCCCTTGATGCTGTATTGGTTATATAATACACCAAGGGGGCCAGGGGAAGCCCTTTCCTGCGCGCCAACGAAAAAGGGCCGCCCGTTGCTGGGCGACCCTTTTGCATTCGGCGTTCGCCGCGATCATTAGACCGTAGCGGCGGCGTCGTAATATTTCGGCGCATATTCGTTGAGGATCGCGAGGATCTTCTTGAGCGCGGCCGGTTCGTCGGTCTTTTCCATCGCGGCCAGTTCGCGCGCGAGGCGGCTCGAGGCAGCCTCGAAGATCTGGCGTTCGGAATAGGACTGTTCGGGCTGGTCATCGGCGCGGAACAGGTCGCGGGTCACTTCGGCGATCGACACGAGGTCGCCCGAATTGATCTTGGCTTCATATTCCTGCGCACGGCGCGACCACATGGTGCGCTTCACCTTGGGCTTGCCCTTGAGCGTGTCGAGCGCCTCGCGCAGCGTCTTGTCGCTCGACAGCTTGCGCATGCCGATGGATTCAACCTTGTTGACGGGTACGCGCAGCGTCATGCGTTCTTTTTCAAAGCGCAGCACATAAAGTTCGAGTTTCATGCCGGCGATTTCCTGCTCCAGCAGTTCAATCACGCGGCCAACGCCGTGCTTGGGGTAAACGACGTAATCTCCGACATCGAAGGCGTGAGCCTTAACGGTCATCTATCGTCCTTTCACTCGGCCAATATGCCGCAAGCGACAAGGGCGGGAATCATCATCATCCGTGAGGGGTAAAATCATCCCTGCGGCATGATGCGAAACATCCACCGTGCTGCGACAAAGCCTTTCATGGTCAGGGGGTTCGACCCGGTTTGGCGACGACGGCCCATGCCGATGAGGGCGGCAGGGATCGCGGCGACGTGGATATTATATACCACGCCCGCAACAAAATTACCAGAGGCCAGAACCGCGTAAAAGTGCGATTCTGCAGCCTCTGGCATGATTTTTTCGCAAATGCGGGATGATTCGCGCGGACCTGGCCGGCAAATTCCCGTCAAATCAGATCAATCGCCCTCGCCGGGCGCTTCCGAGAAGTACTTCTCGAACTTGCCTTCCACGCCCTTCATCTCGTCGGCGTCGTCCGGCGCGTCCTTCTTCGAGGTGATGTTGGGCCATTCGGCCGAGAATTTGGCGTTCAGCTCCATCCACTGCTCCAGACCGCTTTCGGTGTCGGGCAGAATGGCTTCAGCCGGGCATTCCGGTTCGCAAACGCCGCAATCGATGCACTCGTTGGGGTTGATAACCAGCATATTCTCGCCCTCGTAGAAGCAATCCACCGGGCACACTTCGACGCAATCCGTGAATTTGCAGCGGATGCAGGCGTCGGTAACGACATAGGTCATGGCTGCAAAACCCCTTTCGTTGCAGAACTAAACTGAACCGCTGCTAGTGGGGAAGGACGCGTCTCGTCAAGCGCCTGATAACAGCTTTGTGCTTCTTGCGGCGGACCGCGTCGTGTGGGCAGCGCCAAAACCGCAATCACCCGCACCCCCGTATGCATCGGCAGCACCAGCACATCGCCCACCGCCACCACTGTCGAGCAACGCTCCACCCTTTGGCCATTGCGGCGGATATGGCCTTGCTCCACCCAGCTTTGCGCCGCGCCACGGGTCTTGGCAAAGCGCAGGAACCACAAGAGCTTGTCGATGCGCATGGCCGCCCTTTCTCACACCACCAGCGCGGCCAGCGCCGCAAAGGGGCTGTCGGGATCATGCGGGATGGCCTGGGTCTGTTTTTCCATCTCGCGTCGCGGCGGTTGCCAGCGCCACAACAGCGGAGCGGGCGGGCCGAAGCTCCCTTCGGGCAGATCGCGCGGCACCAGCGCGCGGAAGCCCGCCAGACGCAGCAGATGGGCATAAGAGCGCGTCGTCAGCCCGATTCGCAGCGCTGCGGCGGGGTCCAGCACAAAGGGCTTTTTCCCCGCCGCCTTGCGTGCGCCATGCGCCTCGCGCAGCAGCAGCTCGGCACGGTCGATCCGCAAGGCCTGCGCGCCGAGGCGGCGATAGGCCAGCGGCGTGGGTTTGCCTTCGGGGGCGATCACCGGCACCATCGGATCGGCTAGTGTCCCGCCCCCGCCGCGTGCCTGTTGCCAAAGGTTCAGCGCCTTGGCCTTCACCATATCGGGGTGGAAAATGTCCAGCGCGCCGATCCTCACGCCCAGACGCTTCAACCGTTCGCGCTGGGGTGGCGAGAGCTTGTCGATCCCCGAAACATCGCGCGCGACCATGCCGCCGTGTTCCACCAAACGGATCAGCAGCGCGCGCAGATCGGCCCCGCTTTCGGGCTCGGTGCTGGCCTGCTCGATCCGTGCCAGCGCGGCCAGCGGCTTCCACCGCCGGGCCAGCCATGCCTCAAGATGGTCCATCACTGCCACGTGCTTGTCGGCCGACAGGCGTTCGAGCGCCGCGGCGGGGCGTAATGCGGGATTGAGCGCGCTGCGCCCCTTGGCGATGCGCACCACGGCCTGACCGCGCCAGACAATCGCCGCGCCCTCCAGCGCCAGTTCATCGTCGCCCGCCACCGCCAGCTGATCGGCGCGCCCCGCCAACAGATCGGGCAGATGCCTGTCCGCCGCCGCCGTCAGCAGCCGCGCATCCTCATGCCGCGCTTTCGGATCGACGCGGAAGGTGAAGCCGTTCAATTCCCCGATCTTCTCGCCTTCCACCAGCACATCATCGCCTTCCAGCGCCACCCGCAGCAATCCGGCATCGGCGCCCACCTTGCGCATCAGCACGGTGGTGCGCCGGTTGACGAAACGTTCGGTCAGCCGTTGGTGCAGCGCGTCGGACAGGCGCTGTTCCACCGCGCGGGCGCGGGCGGCCATATCCTCGCGCGCCAGCACCCAGTCGGGCCGCTGGCAGATGTAGCTCCATGACCGCACCGCCGCGATGCGCCCTTGCAAGGTATCGATATCGCCCTGCGTGTTGTCCAGTTGCGCGATGGCGCGCGGGGCGGTGTCGCTGGCCAGCGGGCCGTGGCGCAATTCCTCCCACAGGCGGGCGACGAAGCGGGAATGGGTGTCGGCCCCCTGTTGCCGGAAATCGGGAAGCGAGCAGACATCCCAGAAGCGCCGTACCATGCCCGATCCGCGCAGGGCGGGGGTAATTTCGGGATCGTCGGCAAGGCGCTTCAGCACTGCCAGATCGATGGCTTCGGGCGCGGCCAGCAATTCGGGATGGGCGGGCGGACGCTCCAGCGAATCCATCAGCCGTGGCACGGAATCAAAACACAGATCGGATTCGCGCCAATAAAGCTTGGTCAGCGGGGCAAAGCGGTGTTCCTCGATGGCGTAGATTTCCTCGTCATCGAATTCCGCATCATGGCCGCCTGTTCCCGACAGCGTGCCAAAGGTGCCGTCGCGCTGGTGCCTTCCGGCGCGCCCCGCGATCTGCGCCATTTCGGTGGGCAGCAAACGCCGCTGCCGCCGCCCGTCATATTTCGACAGGCCCGCAAAGGCGACATGGGTGATATCGAGGTTCAGCCCCATGCCGATGGCATCGGTGGCCACCAGATAGTCCACCTCGCCATTCTGATAGAGTTCGACCTGCCGGTTGCGCGTTTCGGGGCTGAGCGCGCCCATCACCACCGCAGCCCCGCCGCGAAACCGGCGCAGCATTTCGGCCACGGCGTAAACCTGCTCGGCGGAAAAGGCGACAATGGCGCTGCGCGGTGGCACGCGGGAGAGTTTTTTCGCGCCCGAATGGCTCAGCGTCGAAAAACGCGGGCGGCTGACGATCTCGGCCTCGGGCACCAGCGCTCTTACCATCGGTTCCATGATGCTGGAGCCAAGGATCATGGTTTCCTCGCGCCCGCGGGCATGCAGCAGGCGGTCGGTGAAAATATGGCCGCGCTCACGGTCGCCACACAATTGCGCCTCGTCGATGGCGACAAAGGCCAGATCGGCGTTGGTGGGCATGGCTTCCACCGTGCACAGCAACCAGCGCGCGTTTTTCGGCTCGATCCGCTCCTCGCCGGTGATCAGCGCCACATTGTCGCGGCCCTTGATCGCGCAGACTTTCTCGTACACCTCGCGCGCCAGCAGGCGCAGGGGAAAGCCGATGGCGCCCGAGGAATGGCCGCAAAGCCGCTCGATCGCCAGATGCGTCTTGCCGGTGTTGGTCGGGCCGAGAACCGCCTTGATGCGCCCGTCATGCTGGCGGGCGATCTGGCGCGGGGGCCGGCGCGGGGGAGAGGGTAGGGCCATCGCAGAGAGAATGTGGCAAAGGCTGTGCGTGCCGACAAGGGGCAAGCATCACCTTTCCCCCGCTCCCGCCCCTTTGTGCGCGTCATTCTTAGGCAAAGATTAACCCTCTTCCTTCAGGAGTCTTACGCAGGTTTCACCAGCGAAAGTTCCGCTTTGGCCAGTCTGGCGCCCATCCCCGCTTTGGGCATAGCTCTTGCCGGCAACGCGCCGGCAACGCGGCTGCGCGCGCGGTTGGACTCGGCTGTGCTCCCGTTGCGACAGGCGGCGCGGGGCTTCACCTTCTCGATGGATCTGGCCGAGCATATCGGCTCGCCCGACTGGTGGCGCGGTTTGGGGGTGATGACGGGGCTGGGCGCGCTGGCGCTCTCGCTGGCGCCCACACCTTATCACGCGCATCGCATGCGGGCGCTGACTCTCGATGCCACGTCGCGCGAGATCTATCGCAGCCAGACCATCGCCCCGCTTGCGCTGGGCGGGGATATGGGGATGCGCATGGGGCCAACGCGGCTGGTGCAGCCCGCCGCCGCCGCGCCCGAACGCCCGAGGCTTGATCTGGTGGCAACGCTGGCCGAGGGCGATACGCTCGAGCGCATGCTGGCGCGCGCCGGTGTCGGGGCGGGGGATAGCGCCCGTGCCCGCGCCGCGATTGCCAGCGCCCTGCCGCTGTCCGACATTGCCGAGGGCACGCGCTTCGATCTGACCTTGGGCCAGCATCAGGCCAACCAGCCCCGTCCGCTCGAAAAGCTTGCCTTCCGCGCCCGCTTCGATCTCGATCTGGCGCTGGTGCGTTCGGGCGATGGCTTTGCGCTCACCCGCCATGCCTTGCCGGTGGACGCCACGCCTTTGCGCATTCGCGGCGTGGCGGGCGGCAGTATCTATCGCGCCGCGCGCGCGGCGGGCGCTCCGATGAAGGCGATCCAGCAGTTTCTGCAAGCCATTGACGCCCATCTCAGCCTCGACGAGGTGCATCAGGGCGACACGTTCGATATGATCGTGGCCTATAAGCGAGCAGCTGGCGGGCAGAGCGAGGTGGGGCAATTGCTTTATGCCGGTATCGAATCCGGCGGCAAACCGCGCACGCAACTGTTGCGCTGGGGCCCTGATGGCCAGTTTTTCGACGCCGCCGATATGGACGCCAACCGCGCCAGCCAGTCGCTGATCATGCCGGTGGCGGGCGCGCGCATCACCTCCAGCTTTGGTTTACGCTTTCACCCGATCCTGGGCCGCGCGCGGATGCATGCGGGCACCGATCTGGCGGCGGCTTGGGGTTCGCCGGTCTATGCCGTGGCCTCCGGTGTGGTCACCTATGCCGCGCCGCATGGCGGGCATGGCAATTATATCCGCATGGAACATGGCGGGGGCGTGGGCACCGGCTATGGCCATCTCAGCCGCTATGCCGTGCAAAGCGGGATGCGCGTGCGGGCGGGGCAGGTGATCGGCTATGTCGGCTCCAGCGGCCTTTCGACCGGACCGCACCTGCACTACGAACTCTATCGCAACGGCCAGACGGTCGATCCGATGTCGATCCGCTTCGTGGTCCGTCGCCAGGCGGTCGATGCCGGCCAGCTCGCCGCCTACAAGGCCCGGCTGCGGCAGGTTCTGGCGCTGAAGCCGGGTCTCTCCCGCGCCCGCTAGAGCCGGTGGGGAGCGGGTAGGGCAATTCGTCCCGGCCTGTCGCTACCCATTGCACCGGCGCGCGAAAGTCCTAGGAAGGCTGGCATGACTAGCTATCCCCTGACCCGCCTGCGCCGCACCCGCGCCACCGCCTGGAGCCGCGCGTTGCACCGTGAAGTGCTCGTGACGCCGGCCGACCTGATCTGGCCGCTGTTCGTGGCCGAAGGCACGGGCGTGGAAGACCCGATCGGCGCGCTGCCCGGCGTTTCGCGCTGGTCGGTGGACGGCATTGTCGCGCGGGCGAAGGAAGCGGTGGCGCTGGGCATTCCCTGCCTGGCGCTGTTTCCCTACACCCAGCCCGAACGCCGCAGCGCGGACGGGGGCGAGGCGCTCAATCCCGACAACCTGATGTGCCGCGCCACGCGCGCGATCAAGGATGCCTGCGGCGATGCGATCGGCGTGCTCACCGATGTCGCGCTCGATCCCTATACCAGCCACGGGCAGGACGGGCTGATCGACGGCGAGGGTTATGTCCTCAACGACGCCACGGTCGAGGTGCTGGTGGGGCAGAGCCTGAACCAGGCGGCGGCCGGGGCGGACATCATCGCCCCGTCCGACATGATGGACGGGCGCATCGGCGCGATCCGGCAGGCGCTGGAGGATGCCGGGCACATCAACGTGCAGATCATG
This sequence comes from Novosphingobium sp. UBA1939, assembly GCF_002336885.1. Classification (NCBI taxonomy): domain Bacteria; kingdom Pseudomonadati; phylum Pseudomonadota; class Alphaproteobacteria; order Sphingomonadales; family Sphingomonadaceae; genus Novosphingobium; species Novosphingobium sp. UBA1939. Next base: position 7,735 of record NZ_DDFB01000153.1, read on the forward strand.
TCCTACGCCGCCAAATATGCCTCGGCCTTCTATGGCCCGTTCCGCGACGCGGTCGGATCGCGCGGTCTGCTCAAGGGCGACAAGAAGACCTACCAGATGGACCCCGGCAACGCCGAGGAAGCGCTGCGCGAGGTGGAGATGGATCTGGCCGAGGGTGCGGACACGGTGATGGTCAAGCCGGGTCTGCCCTATCTCGATATCGCCGTGCGCGTGAAGGAAGCCTTCGGCGTGCCGGTCTTCGCCTACCAGGTCTCGGGCGAATACGCGATGATCGAGGCGGCGGTGGCGGCCGGCGCGGCGGACCGTGACGCCATGGTGCTGGAAACCTTGCTGTCCTTCAAGCGCGCGGGCTGTTCGGGCGTGCTGACCTACCACGCCGCTCATGCCGCGCGGCTGCTGAATGGCTGAATTCCGGATCGAAACGCCCCGGCTTGTCCTGCGCGACTGGCGCGGGGAAGACTGGCCGCCGTTCTTCGCGGGAACCAACACGCCAGCGGTCATGCGCTGGCTGGGCGGCGTGATGGATCAGGCGGCCGAGGATGGGGCGCGGGAGCGGCTGGAAGGTTACGCGCGCACGCACGGCCACACGTTCTGGGCGGTGGAGCGCAAGGCTGACCGCGCCATCCTGGGGTTTTGCGGGTTGAAGAAGTGCAACCAGGCGGGCGGGCCGCTGGGGGACTTTGAAATCGGCTGGCGCCTGCGCGAGGACGCCTGGGGGCAGGGCTTTGCGCGTGAAGCGGCCGAGGCTGCCATGACAGCCGGGTTCGCGCATTTCGGCGCGCCGCATATCGTTGCCCTGACGGTCGACGGCAATGCCGCAAGCTGGGGCCTGATGCGCCGGCTGGGCATGGAGCGCCGCGCCGACCTGGATTTCGCCAATGCCGATTTCGATCCGGTGAGCGGGCGAATCATCGTTTATGCGATCACGCGCGCGCAGTGGCAGGCGGGCCGCGCGTGATCGCCCCCTTGCGCCGTCACGTTCTCTACCGCATCCAGCGCCCCTGATCGTGCGGGAGGGACCATGACGGATCGAGCCAGCCGGACGCGCTTCGTCATCACCATTCTGGTCGGCAGCTTCCTGCTGTTCCTGGTGCAGCCGATGGTGGCGCGCGCCGCGTTGCCGCGCCTGGGCGGCGCGCCGAACGTGTGGAACAGCGCGATGCTGGTCTATCAGGCGCTGCTGCTGGGCGGCTATGCCTATGCCCACTGGTTGGGGCGGTTCCCGATCCGCCGGCAGGCCGCGATCCACCTCGCGCTGCTGGCGCTGGCCGCGATGACGCTGCCGGTGCGGCTGGCCGATCTGCCGCCGCCCGCGCGGGGGTGGGAGCCGCTGTGGGTGCCCGCCCTGTTCGCGGTCTCGATCGGACCGGTGTTCTTCCTCGTGTCCGCGCAGGCGCCGCTGATGCAGCGCTGGTTCGCCGCCGATCCCGCCGCCGGCAACCCTTACGCGCTCTACGCCGCGTCCAATCTCGGCAGCTTCGCCGGGTTGATCTGCTATCCGCTGCTGGTGGAGCCGCTGCTGCCGCTGAAGGCGCAGGGCTGGGGCTGGAGCGCGGGCTACCTGCTGCTGATCGCGCTGGTCGCGGCTTGCGCCGCCGTGCGACGGGGCGCGGCCGGTGCACCGGGCGTGGCCGTACTGGTGGGCGATTCGGTGCCAGCGGGGCGCGTGGCGCTGTGGCTGGCGCTGGCCGCCGTGCCTTCGGGGCTGATGCTCTCGACCACCACCTTCCTCACCACCGACATTTTCGCGATGCCGCTGCTGTGGGTGATCCCGCTGGGGCTGTACCTGCTGAGCTTCAGCATCGCCTTCGCGGAGAACCGCGCGCTGGCGGGCGCGATCCTGCGCGCCGCACCGCTGGTGGTGGTGCTGGCGGGCGGGATGGCGGTCAGCTCGCGCTCTTCGGGCACCATGGCGCAGGCCGGCGCGGCCGTGGCGCTGCTGTTCGTGGTGGCGGTCGCGCTCCACACCCGGCTCTATGCGCTGCGCCCCGCGCCGGAACGCCTGACCTTCTTCTATCTGGTCATGAGCGCGGGCGGCGCGCTGGGCGGCGTGTTCTGCGCGCTGATCGCGCCGCTGGTGTTCGATTGGGTGTGGGAGCATCCGCTGCTGGTGTTGGCCGCCGCCGCGCTGCTGCCCCGGGTGACGCTGCTCGACTGGTCCGGCATTGAGGACATTCCGCCGCGCGTGCGGCAGGGCGGGGTGCTGGTGGTGGTGATCGTGGCCTTCGCGCTGGGCTGGTCGATGAGCGGCCTCGATCCCCGGCGCGATGCCCTGCTGGTGCTGATGGCCGCGCTGGCGATCGCCGCCTGCGGGGTGATCGTGTTCGCGCGGCGCTGGGCTTTCGTGCTGGTGCTGCTGGCGATGATGCTGGGGCGCGGAGCCGAGGAAACGCTCGACCGCAGCCTGTCGGGCAACCGCACGCGCAGCTATTTCGGCATCTACACGATCACCGAAAGCGCGCGCCGGCACGAACGCTATCTCACCCACGGCACCACGCTGCACGGCACGCAATATACCGACGCCGCGCGCCGGCTGCGCCCGACGTCGTACTACGGGCCAACCTCGGGCGTCGCATTGGCGCTTACCGCCGCCGGCGATCATGCGCGCGTGGGCGTGGTCGGCCTGGGGACGGCGACGCTCGCCTGCTACAAGCGGCCGGGGCAGCGCTGGACCTTCTTCGAGATCGATCCGGCGGTGGTGGCGCTGTCGCGGCCGCAGCACCGCTTCACCTTCCTCGATTCCTGCGCGCCCAATGCCGCGATCCGGATCGGCGATGCCCGGCTGGAACTGGCGAAGATGCCGCCGGGCAGCTTCGACGTGCTGGTGGTGGACGCGTTCTCGTCGGATTCGATCCCGCTCCACCTGCTCACGCGCGAGGCGCTGGCGGTCTATGGCCGCGTGCTCGCGCCCGATGGCGTGCTGATCCTGCATATTTCCAACCGCTATCTCGATCTGCGGCCCGTCGTGGCCGGTATCGCCCGCGCGCAGGGCTGGACGGCATGGTTGCGCGATGACAGCGGCCGGCATAGCGACGGCTTCACCCCATCGTACTGGGTGGCGCTTGCGCCCGATCGCGCGCGGCTGGAGCGGCTGGCCGTGTGCCGGCCGGACCTGCCGTGGACGCCGCTGCACGCGCCGCCGGGCGACGAACCGTGGCAGGATGACTATGCCTCGATCCTGCCGCATATCCGCTGGGACAATCTGCTGGGAGTGTGATGGAAATGACTGCCGATCCGCGCGCGCGCTACCCCGATGCGACGATCCTTCCGCTCGACGGGAAGGTGCCACGCATCCACGAAACCGCCTTCGTCGCGCCCGGGTGCCGGATCATCGGCGATGTCGAGATCGGGCCGGAAGCGTCGATCTGGTACAATTGCGTGCTGCGCGGCGATGTGAACGCCATCCGTATCGGCGCGCGCAGCAATATCCAGGACGGCACCGTGATCCACTGCGACAGTCCCGATCCGCGCCATCCCGCCGGCTTTCCGACGATCATCGGCGAAGACGTGCTGGTGGGCCACATGGCGATGATCCACGGCTGCGTGCTGGAAGACCGCGCCTTCGTGGGGCTGGGCGCGATCGTGATGAACGGCGCGCACGTCGAAAGCGATGGGATGCTCGCCGCCGGCGCCATGCTCACGCCGGGCAAGCGCATCGGCGCGCGCCAGCTCTGGGGCGGCCGCCCCGCCGCGTTCATGCGCGATCTGACCGAAGCGGCGCTGGCGGAGATGCAGCTGGGCGTGGCGCACTATGTCCGCAACGGCCAGCGCCACAAGGCGGCGCTCGATGGCGCGGCCGAAGGTTGACTTGCCGCCGTCGGCGGCCTTGCGCGCGCTGACCGATGCCGAACGGCGGCTGGCGGTGCGCGTCACGCCCGGCGCGAAGAGCGAAGGGATCGAGATCGCGGACGGGCGCGTGCTGGTGAAAGTGCGCGCCAAGCCGGAGGACGGCAAGGCGACGGGCGCGGTGATCGATCTGGTCGCGGCGGCGCTGGGCGTCGCCGCTTCCAAAGTTGAGCTGTTGCGCGGCGCAACTTCGCGCGAGAAGCTGCTGCGTATTCCGGATTGATCCGGCCGCCCGCGCTCAGAAGCCGTAAACCAGCGTGAAGCGGGTAATCGTGTCCAGCGTCTTGTAGGTATCGGGCGGATTGCTGTTGTAAGTCACCTGATAGGACGTGCGCGCGGAAAGGGCGCCGTTCAGCCGGGCGCTGAGCGAGGTGAGCGAGGTGACGTTGGTATTCTGCGCGCCGGTCAACGCGCTGGCGTCCTCGGTCAGCGAGACCGCGCGCGAAAGCTTCCATTTGGCGTTGACCGCGCCCAGCCCGGTGACGACGCTTTCGAGCGGCTGGCTGATATAGCGGGTCTTGCGCCAGGCCGGGCCGGCCTTCACGTCCACGGTGAAACCGGAATCCGCGATCAGGCGATAGCCGATGCCCCCCGAAACGGCGGTGCGCGTGGAAAAGCCGGCGAACCGGTCGCGCTCGTACTGGGTCAGGCCGAACAGGAACAGGCGGTCGTTGAAGCGGTAGTCGGGCTCGAACGCCAGCAACAGCTGGTTGCGGCTGGTCTGCCCGTTGGTGCGCTGGTAATCGACCTGGCTGCGCAGGCCCAGCCGCCAGTGCAGGCCTTCCCGCTTCAGCGCCAGCCCGGCGCTGATGCCCACCGTCTCGGCATTGCCGGAGGATTGCGAGGCGCCGAACTGGCCTTCGCCCTTCCAACCCTGGAACATCGCCATCTGCGCCAGCCGTTCCTTCTGCGCTTCGGCCGTGCGCGCGCGGTGGGCATCCACCGCCGCCTCCACCTCGCCCGCGCCGGCCGGATCGGTCTTTTTCAGGAACTTGGCGATGGTATCGATCTCGGCATCGCTGCCCGATTCGATCGTCTTGTCCAGCAGCGCGCGGTATTGCGGCGCCAGCTGCGCGTGGGCCGTGCCTGCCGTCAGGGCCAGGATGCCCGCCAACGGAAGAAACGGTACGCGCGTCATCGGAACACCTCGGGAATGCAGGGCAGGCTGGTGGTCGTGATACAGAAGGATCGCGGCCCGACCAACCCCGCTTCCGGCCCGGCAGCCGTCTTTCCGCCGCGCACGATCATCGTTCCAGCTTGGTCGCCAGGATCACCGATGTGGTCGTGCGCTCCACGCCTTCGAGCAGGCCGATATCGTCGATCAGTTCGTTGAGCTGGGCGTTGTCCTCGGTCTCCAGCATGGCGATCACGTCGTATTCGCCGCTGATGGCGTGGATCGCCTGCACGCTCGCCAGCCGGCCCAGCGCCTGTTCCACCTCGCGGTGGAAGCGGGGCATCGTCTTGATCATGATGTGCGCGCGCACGCGCCGGCCGACGAAGGCCGCGCCGAGCCGCACGGTATAGCCCGCCACGATCCCGGCATCCTCCAGCCGCGACAGCCGCGAATAGATCTGCCCGCGCGAGATGCCCAGCGCCTTGGCCAGATGCGCGATGCTCTGGCGGGCATCCTCGCGCAGCAGCGCCAGCAGCCGCTCGTCGATGTCATCGAGCGAAAGGGAATGGCCGGGCAAGGTCAGCGACATGGCCGAAATGGTCCTCCACCGCTGCCGGGCTATCAGGGCGCCGCAGTTTCGCCCGTGATCTTCCCGTCGGCAACGGCATAATTCCGGATGAACGAGGGGCGGTCAACCGTGCCCGCCGGCAGGTGCAGCACAGACTGGTGATCGATGCCCGTCACGCGGATGCGTGGCGCGTTGAGCGGGCCTTGCCGGGGCAGGCCGCGCAGCGTCGATCCATCGACCAGCCAGGCGCCGCCATCGGGCGCGGTGGCATAGATGCGCGCGGTGCCGTCGGGCTCCACCGCCAGCGAGGCGCTTTCGTCGACGCCGACGCCGATCATCGCCGGCGCGTCGGCAGGGCGATCCGCCTGCGCTTTGGCCAGGAAGGCGAACAGCCGCCCAAGCCGGTCGCGCTCCTTGAAATGGGTATCGGTGACCACGCCTTTCAGCAGCGACAGGTGCAGGAAATCGCTTTCGATGGTGTTGGCGGGGCCGAACGGATCGGCCATCGCCTCGGGGCTGGTGATGCTGCCGCCGTCCATCGCGCCGTAGAGCTTCTCGCCCAGCATGGCGAGGCCGGCGCTGGTGCCGGCCAGCGGCTTGCCCGCGGCGACATGCGCGTCGAGCAGCTCGCCCACGGGCGTCCCGCGCCAGTAGCGCACGTAGTTGGACTGATCGCCGCCCGCGATGAAGATGCCGTCCGCCCGCTTCAGCGCGGCAAGCACCCGGGGATCGCTGGAGGCCGCCCGATCCGTGAAGACGAACGTCTCGGCCGACTGGATGCCGCCGATATCCTTGTAGAATTCCTTGCCGACCTGCCCGGCCTGCGAGGCACGCAGGATCACGATGTGCCCGTGCCCGGCCTTGGCGAAGAACCAGTGCATCGCGTCGTGGTTGCGGTCGCCCCCGCCCATCAGCAGCAGCCCGCCGGACACCGGATCGGGCGTGGCGCTGGTGAGCGTGCCGATCTGGTAGTGGCGGTAGCCCTGCGCCTTCGCCAGCGCCGGGGCGGAAGGCGCGATGACGGCCAGGGACAGGCTCGACAGCGCGAGCGCGAACATTCGCGACAGGAAGGATAGACGCACCGGAAACTCCTGAAAACAACCGAACTGGGGCATTCTTGTTACATTTTGGTCGCAATGGCTGACAATATGATGTGCCAGAAAGGCAATGTGATTGCCATTTCTTTTCAATTCTGTTCGGAACGTATCGAACGGCAGGTGCGGGGGCACCGGAAGTTTATGCCGTTGCGCATTGAAGGGGTGACGCATGAAACAGACTGGACGCCGCGTATTCCGCAACCTGCTGGGGTTGGGATGCTCGCTCACCGTTCTCGCCGGGCCGGCCTTTGGACAGACGGCGGCGGGCGGTGAAGGCACGGACGATGCCGCGCCGGAGATCACCGTCACCGGATCGCGCATCCCGCGGCTGGACATCGAAGGCCCGGCGCCGATCACCGTGGTCGATTCGAATACGATCCGCGCCAACGGCTATGCCAGCGTGCCGGACATCCTGCGCGCGCTGACGCAGAACGGCGGCGAAACGCAGAGTCAGCAATCGCTCAGCGGCGCCAGCTTCACCCCCGGCGCGCAACAGGTGGACTTGCGCGGGCTTGGCCCGAATCACACGCTGGTGCTGGTCAACGGCCGCCGCATCGCTGATTTCCCGCTGCCCTATAACGGTCGCAGCAACTTCACCGACGTCTCCAACATCCCGGTCAGCATGATCGACCGGATCGAAGTGCTCAGCGGCAGTGCTTCGGCGATCTATGGATCGGATGCGATCGCGGGCGTCATCAACTTCACGCTCAAGAAGAAAGTCGATGGCCTGACGCTCGATTACCGGCGCGGCGTGACCGAGCATGGTGGCGGTGATTCGCACCGCTTCACCGCCAGCGGCGGCTGGTCGAGCGGGCGGTTCCATATCGTTGGTGGCATCGAATACCTGCTGCAGCGCCCGCTGTGGCAATATCAGCGCGGCATTCAGGACAGCCGACAGGATTCACCGGTTCCGGCCACGAGGATCGCGAGCCGCACGTTCCTGCGCTACGATCCGGACGCGGACGAATATGTCGATCCGGGCGCTTCGACATGTGCGTCACTGGGCTATCTCAACCAGGGTTCGACCTTTTACGCATCGCGGCCGCGCTATGGCGCCTATGACGATGCGCTCGGAGATTACGGCCCCGGCTACTATTGCGGCAGCAACGCCTCGGTTGCCTACGGCACGATCATTTCGCGGCGCGAAGGGTTCAACAGCTATGCCTCGGCCGGTTACGAGCTGTCGGACAATGCCGAGCTGTTCGTCGACGCCCAGTTCGGCATCAGCAAGGTGTCACTGGTGCGTGACTTATTAAGGTGGTCTTTCCAGCCCAATTCAGGCAGCAACGACACCACGTTCTACAACAGCTTCGACAACCGGCTGGACGACTGGACGCGCCAGTTCACGCCCGAGGAATCGGGCGGCCTGAACCGGGTCGAGACGCGCAACCGCCAGCAGACCTTCAGCATCACGCCGGGCATCAAGGGCAAGTTCGGCAAGTGGACCTACGAAGCCGCGTTCAACCATAGCGAATACAAGGCGCGCGTCGAATTTCCGCAGGTGATCGCGGCGAAGGCCAACGCGCTGTTCCTGGGTCAGCAACAGGGCATCGACGAGGATAGCGGCTATCCCATCTTCAACGCCGATCCGGCGCGGCTCTACACGCCGCTGACGCAGTCCGAATACGACAGCATCACGGCCTACAGCGTCTATCATCCGAAAAGCTGGACCAACAATTTCTCGGCGACGGTCAACACCACCGACCTGTTCCAGTTGCCGGCGGGGCCAGTGGGCTTCGCCGCCGTGGCCGAGGCGGGCAAGCAGGGGTATGACCTGAAGCCCGATCCGCTGGCGCTGACCGACTATTATTATGCGCTCAAGGACAGCGACGGGAAGGGTAGCCGCACGCACTGGGCGCTGGGCGGCGAAGTGCGTGTGCCGGTCACCCACTTCCTCGAACTGTCGGGCGCGGGCCGCTACGATCACTTCGCCTTCGCGGGCAGCGGCATCGGCAAGTTCACCTATAACGCCGGCGCCGAACTGCGGCCGATGCGCTCGCTGCTGCTGCGCGCTTCCTATGGCACGGGCTTCCGCGCGCCCGACCTGCACTACGTTTTTACGGGGCCGGGCAATACCCATCCGACCGCCACGGACTACTATCTCTGCCGCGCTGAGGAGCCGGGTGAGGATCTCAGGGATTGCACCTATTCGGATGAGGGTATCGTCGTGCAGCGCAACGGTAACCGGCGGCTCAAGCCGGAAACCAGCAAGTCGCTGGATCTGGGCATCGTCTGGGCGCCTTCGCGCCGGTTCGATGTCTCGGTCAGCTATTTCCGCGTCTCGATGGCCAACCAGGTTCAGGACCTCAGCACCGACCAGTTGCTGCGCGACGAGGCGGATTGCCGCATCGGACAGACGACATCGGGCAAGGCGGTCGACGTCAATTCGCCGACCTGCCTCGATGCGATCGCGCGCGTGCAGCGCTTCACCAGCGGCGTGCGTGCCGGCGAACTCGACGCGGTGGCGGTCAACCCGATCAACATCGCGCACGAGAAGACCACCGGCATCGACGTGGCCGTCCACGGCAACCTGCCGACCAGCTTCGGCACCTTCTCGCTGTCGCTGGCGCATACCCATGTGTTCGATCACACGTTCCGCCAGTATCCGGGCGATCCCACGATCAACAAGCTGGCCTTCGACAGCGGCTACGACATTCCGCGCGACAAGAGCACGGCGAGCCTGACCTGGTCGATCCAGAAGCTGAAGTGGACGGTCGAAGGGCGCCGCCTGGGCAAGCTGCCCAATTACGATCAGGACGCCTTCATCAAGGCGAGCTACCTGTTCAACACCACGCTGCAGTATGATTTCACCGATCACCTGCGCGGGTCGCTGAGCGTGGTGAACCTGTTCGATACGAACCCGGTTCGCGATCCGACTTACGCCAGCTATCCCTATTACGACATCAGCTGGTTCGACAGCACCGGCCGCAGCGCCTTTCTCCAGCTCACCTGGAAGATCGGCGGCGGCGGTCTCTAATTGCTCTGACGACATCCATCCCGGTGACGCCGCGCGGACTTCGGTTCGCGCGGCGTTTTCGCGTCAGCTTTCCGCCGGCAATCGCAGCGCCACGCCGACCATCGCGGTGGCCCAGCAACCCGCGATCCACAGGCAGGCCATCGGCATCCGGTCCTGCGCCATCGCGCCCAGCACCGCGCCGCTCAGCAGGCCGCCCCACAGCGCCGCCCAGGAGAGCCAGCCCGTATCCTTGCGGCCGGCCAGCCATCCGGCCAGCCCCTGCCCCAGCTTGACCAGCGCGCCAGTCATGTAGGTAAGCCCGATCGCCACTTCGCCATCGCGCTGGAAGGTGTTGTTGATCGCGCCCATCGCCATCACCAGCGCGGCCAGCATCGCCACGGGCACGCCCAGCGCGCGCGCCGTGGCGCCGGCGAGCAGCAGCGCGGCGACGAGCGTCAGCACGGCGGGCTTGCGGTAGCGCCCCGCGCGGATCGACAGCAGCGCGCCGCCGGTCACGCCGGCCACGAAGCCGGCGATCAGGAACGCGGGCGTGACCGCGCGCACCACGTCGGTGCCGAGATCGACGCCGAGCCGCGTGGTGTTGCCCGACATGAAGGAGACGAAATAGCCGTCGGCCGACAGAAAGCCCACGGCATCGACGAACCCCGCCATCGCGGCCAGCGCGATGGCGAAACGGCGGCGGGAACGGTCGTAGCGGATCATGCTCGGAACGTTAGGCGATAATGGCCTAGATCGGTACGCCGATAATGAACTTCACGATCACGCTGTCGGCATTGGCGCCATATCCCTTGCCCACGGCGGCGTTGAGGTCCCATTTGCCGATCTGTGCATCCACGGCGGCATAAGTGGAATGCTCGGTGTTCCCGAAGTGGCCGGGATCGCGCAGCGGGCCGACCTCGTTGTAGCTTTCCACGCCCACGGTAAGCGTGGGGGTCAGGCGGTATCCGGCCTTGGTGTCGATATCGAGCGTGATCGGGCCGGGGTTCGGCCCCGCGATCACGAAATCGAAGTTGCCGTTGGCGGCCAGCACCCAGTGATCGTTGCGCCAGCCGCCGATCAGCTTCAATTCGCCGTTCCAGGGATTCTGGTCGAGCCGGTGGCCGACTTTCCCCACTTCCAGATTCGCGCCCCAGAAGGCCCCGGTCGGCCCGTGCGGCGCGAGCCACTTGAGACGCAGCTTCACCCCCTGCACGCGCGCCACGCCATCGGGCGCCACGGTGGCCAGCGGCAGATAGGCGCCCAGCTCGAACTGGTCGGTCAGGCCCAGCGAGAATTCGGGCGTGATGCGCCAGCGGTGCAGCGGGGTTTCCGCGCCGGGATAATCGGGCGTGCCGTTGCCGCGCACCACGTCGTTGACGTGAACGTCCAGCCCCACCGCGCCGGGCCGGTTCATCTCGTCCATGTAGACCTGGATTTCCTCGGGCGTGGCAAAGGCAGGCGTGGCCGGCAGCAGCAGCGCGGGCGCGAGAACGAGAACGTACTTCAGGATAGACCGGAACGGCATGGCGTAGCTTTCGTCAGGGTCCCACGCGCCTCATAAGCGCGCGTCCCCTCACGAGGCAAGCAGACGTGGGTATAGGCCGGGAAAGGCGTTCAGGCGCGCGCCATGCCCATCGCCATGCGCGTCAGCACGCCGATAAAGGCCTCGGCGATTTCGGTGTCCTGCGGCGCTGCGTCCTCCACGGCGCGGCGCATCGCCTCCGCCCACTGGCCCGCCGTTTGCCGGTCGATCGGGAAGGGCGCGTGCATCGACATCATGCACTTGCCGGGGTGGGCCTCGAACCAGTCGCGCGGGCCTCCCGCCCACCCGGCAAGGAACCCGGGCAGCGATTCGCGCATCGGCGCCAGGTCCGCCGCGTGCATCGCGCGCAGTTCGGCATAGGCGGGGTCCTGCTCCATCAGATCGTAGAACCGGTCGGTGATCCGGCGCAGCACGGCATGGCCGCCGATCCGTTCGAACGGCGTGGCGGGTTGGGAATGTTCCTGCGGCTGTTCGACGGCGGTGGCCAAGGCGTGAAACTCCGGACAGGGGTGTAGGTTCAAAATCCTGGAGCCTTGTCGCTACCAGCACGGCAGGCAAGGCGGTTTGATTCCGGTCAATTTCGCGCGGGAAACGTCTCTACCGCACCGGGTCCACGATCATTGCCTTCAGCGTGTCCAGCCGGTCGGCCTCGTGCGCGGGCTTGTCGGCGCGGATGCGGCTGATGCGCGGGAAGCGCATGGCGACGCCCGACTTGTGGCGCTTGGAAGCGTGGACGGAATCGAACGCCACTTCCAGCACCAGCGACCGGTCGGTTTCGCGTACCGGGCCGAAACGGTTGACCGTGTGCTGGCGGACGTGGCTGTCGAGCCATTTCAGCTCGGCATCGGTGAAGCCGAAATAGGCCTTGCCCACCGGCAGCAGATCGGCCCCCGCGTCGGGATCGCCGTCCCAGCAGCCGAACGTGAAGTCCGAATAGAACGAGGAGCGTTTGCCCGAACCGCGCTGGGCATACATCAGCACGCAATCGATCCGCAGCGGATCGCGCTTCCACTTGTACCACAGCCCCGTGCGCCGCCCCGCGACATAGGGTGAATCACGCCGCTTGAGCATGACGCCCTCGATCGCGTCCTCGCGTGCGCGGGCGCGCACATCGGCAAGTTCCGCAAAGTCGCGGACCGCGATCAGCGTGGAAATGTCGAAGCGCGCCGGATCGAGCCGGGGCAGGAACGCTTCCAGCCGGGCGCGGCGGTCCGTCCAGGGCAGGTCGCGCAAATCCTCGCCGCCGATCACCAGCGCGTCGTACAGCCGGACGAAGGCGGGGAAATCCTCCAGCATCCGCTTCGACACGGTCTTGCGTCCCAGCCGTTGCTGCAGGGCGTTGAAGCTGGCCGCGCCGCCGGTCTCGCCGCCCTGGTGCGCGCCGCGCACCAGCAGTTCGCCGTCCAGCACCGCCGGTTCACCCAGCGCGCCGGCCACTTCGGGAAAGGTGGCGGAAATGTCGTCACCGCCGCGCGAATAGACGCGCGTCTCGCCACCCTGGTCGGTGGCGGCATGGACGATCTGCACGCGGATGCCGTCCCACTTCCATTCGGCGGCGAAGCTTTCAAGGTCGATGGCGACCCCGTCCTCCAGCGGATGCGCCAGCATGAACGGGCGGAACAGCGGCCGGTCGTCGGTGCGCGGCGGTGGCGCGCCGTCCGCCGCCCAGGCGAAGAGCGGGCGGTAGGGCGGTTCCTGCCCGTGCCAGTATTCCTCCACCAGATCGACCGGCACGCCGAAGGCCTCGGCGAAGGCGACCTTGGCGAGCCGGGCGGAAATGCCGATCCGCATCGCACCGGTGGCCAGCTTGAGCAGGGCGTAGCGGCCGTTGGCGTCAAGGCGGTCGAGCAGGCCGGCCAGCGCGGCCGGCGCGGTGGAGCGGCTGGTTGCCCGCAGGATTTCAACAGCTTCCGAGACGCCGGGCGCGGGCATGACGTCATGATCGGGGCCAGAATGATCGGGGCCAGAATGATCGGGGCCAGAATGATCGGGGGCAGGCCACAGCAGGCTGGCGGCTTCCGCGGTATCGCCCACGTAATCGCGCGACAGCGTCCACAGCACGGGATCGACGCGCTCCGCCATCAGCGCGCGGATCGTGCCGGCCTTGACCGCGGGGAAATCCAGGCCGTCGGTCAGCGCGGCCAGCGCCCAGCCGCGATCGGGATCGGGCGTTTCGCGCAGGTAGCGCGCGATCAGCGCCAGCTTGGCGTTGCGCGACCGGGTGAACACCAGCGCGTCGAGCAGGGCGGCGAAGCGCTCCACTAGGATGTGCCCTTCTCAGTCATCCTCGTCCTCGTACCCCACCAGCGCCAGCGCGCGGGCCTTGCGCTGGTGCAGTTCGCACCAGCGCAACAGCGCTTCCTCGCGGCCGTGGGTGATCCAGGTTTCGGCCGGGTTCACCTGCGCGATCGTGGCGGTAAGTTCGTCCCAGTCGGCATGGTCGGAAATGATCAGCGGCAGTTCCACGTTGCGCTGGCGGGCGCGCTGGCGCACGCGCATCCAGCCCGATGCCATGGCGGTCAGCGGATCGGGCAGGCGCCGGCTCCAGCGGTCGTTCAGCGCCGAGGGCGGGCAGAGCACGATCGCGCCGGCCAGCGCGCCCTTGGGCGCATCGGACACCAGCCGCAGATCGCCCAGCGGCACGCCCTGTTCCTCGTACAGGCGGCACATCCGCTCCATCGCGCCGTGCAGCCAGAGCGGATCGTGAAAGCCCGCCGCGCGCAGTTCCGCGATCACCCGCTGCGCCTTGCCCAGGGCATAGGCGCCCACCAGCACGCAGCGATCGGGCTGCGCGGCGCGCGCGGCCAGCAGCCGGGCGATTTCCTGGCCGATCGGCGGATGGCGGAACACCGGCAGGCCGAAGGTCGCCTCGGTGATGAACAGGTCGCAGGGCGTGACCGCGAAAGGCGGGCAGGTCGGATCGGGCCGGCGCTTGTAATCGCCGGTCACCACCACGCGTTCGCCGGCATGTTCGAGCAGGATCTGCGCCGAGCCAAGGACGTGGCCCGCCGGCACGAACGTGGCGGTCACGCCGCCGGGCAGGGTGATCGGCGCGTGCAGCGGCGCGGGGAAAGCGCCCTCCGCCACGCCATAACGCAGCGCCATGATCGCCAGTGTTTCGGGCGTGGCGATGGTGCGGCCATGCCCGCCCCGCGCGTGATCGGCATGGCCATGCGTGACCAGCGCGGTTCCCACGGCACGCGCGGGATCGATCCAGACGTCGGCCGGAACGATCCGCAGCCCGGCCGGCTCCGGGCGGATCCAGGAAAAATCTTCGGCCATTGATGCACGTCATGGCGCGTGCGGGCGATTCGGGCCAGCCGCCTGTTCGGGCAGCGCCGGCCGATGCGGGGCCATGCAGGTCCCGGACAGGACCCGTTCAGACTCGTCCGCTAGGGTGCGCGCCGTCCATCCCCCCCGGTCTGGCCACCCCGGTCTGGCCGTCCTTGTCCGGCCGAACCCGAGGAGCCCCGACGATGACTCGCACCATTGCCAGGATCGCGTTGCTGGCGGGGCTGATCGCGCTGGCCGGGTGCGAGCACAAGGAAACGGGACCCGAGGAACAGGATACGCGCACCACCGCGCCGGTTGTGGCTGCCCCCGCCCCAGCGGTGACGGCGGTGCCGCCCACGGTCCACCCGCTGTCCGATTTCGCCACGCTCGACGCCAACCACGATGGCCGGATCTCGTCCGCCGAATATGCGCGGGCGGCGCAATCGCTGTTCGAGATGATCGACATGGAGCACGATGGCACCGTGACGCTGCAGGAACTGGAGGCGGCGCGCGGCGTGCTGGGCGATCTGGACGGACTGGACCCGAAGCGCATCCTCGCGCTCGCCGATGCCGATCAGGACGGCAAGCTGACGCTGGGCGAATGGATGGCGTTCAACAATGCGCGGTTTGACCGGATCGACGCCAACGACGATGGCTTCATCGTTCGCGCCGAATGGACCGCGCCCCATCCCGCGCCGCCGGAGCCTTCGGCGATTCCCTGAGTATCGAAGGCGTTCCCACCCCCGACCCCTCCTGCTTGCGGGAGGGGAGCGAGACTTGCGCCGCCGGAGGCGGCGATAGTTGCAGCGGGGCGGGCTTTCGCCAACAAGAATGGGCGCGCCCCGCAGGACGCGCCCATTCTGTTTCATCGAGGCTTTGGCCCGCCTTATTCGGCTTCGTCGGCGCTCGGTTCGGGCGCGGTGCCCGCCGATTTGCCGCCCTTGCGTTCCTTCTTCTTGACCAGCTTCGGCGCGGCCGGGGTCAGTTCGAAGGACAGCGCGCCGTCGGTGCCGGCTTCGTCCTTCAGGCTGACGTGGACCTCGCCGCCGTTGGCCAGCTTGCCGAACAGCAGTTCCTCGGCCAGCGGCTTCTTGACCCGTTCCTGGATGAGCCGGGCCATAGGCCGCGCGCCATAGAGCCGGTCGTAGCCCTTCTTCGCCAGCCAGGCGCGGGCGTCGTTGTCGAACTGGATGTGGACGTTCTGTTCCGCCAGCTGCAGTTCGAGCTGGAGGATGAACTTGTCCACCACCCGGCTGACGACTTCGGCCGGCAGGTAGGCGAAGGGCACGATCGCATCGAGGCGGTTGCGGAATTCGGGGGTGAAGAGGTTCTTCACCGCCTCGTCGCCCGCGTCGGCCTTGGACACGTCGCCGAAGCCGATGCCCTGCTTGGCCATGTCCGACGCGCCCGCGTTGGTGGTCATGATCAGCACCACGTTGCGGAAATCCACGGTCTTGCCGTGATGATCGGTCAGGCGGCCGTTGTCCATCACCTGCAGCAGGATGTTGAACAGGTCGGGGTGCGCCTTCTCGATCTCGTCNNCCGCCCTGGTCGAAGCCGACATAGCCCGGAGGCGCGCCGATCAGCCGGCTGACCGAATGGCGCTCCATGTATTCGGACATGTCGAAGCGCTGCAGCGGGATGCCCATGATCTGGGCCAGGCTGCGCGCCACTTCGGTCTTGCCGACGCCGGTGGGGCCGCTGAACAGGAACGAGCCGATCGGCTTGTCGGGATCGCGCAGGCCGGCGCGGCTGAGCTTCATCGCGCTCGACAGCACCTCGATCGCCTTGTCCTGCCCGAACACGAGCCGCTTGAGATCGCGTTCGAGGTGTTCGAGCACCTTCTTGTCATCGCTCGAAACCGACTTGGGCGGGATGCGCGCCATCGTGGCGATCACGGCCTCGATCTCGCGCGCGGTGATCGTCTTCTTGCGCTTGCTCGGCGGCACCAGCATCTGCATCGCGCCCACTTCGTCGATCACGTCGATCGCCTTGTCGGGCAGCTTGCGGTCGTTGATGTAGCGGGCCGAAAGCTCCACCGCGGTCTTGATCGCGTCGGCCGTGTACTTGACCTTGTGGTGATCCTCGAAGGCCGTGCGCAGGCCCTTGAGGATCTTGATCGTGTCTTCCACCGAGGGTTCGTTCACGTCGATCTTCTGGAACCGGCGCAGCAGCGCGCGGTCCTTTTCGAAGTGGTTGCGGAACTCCTTGTA